>JAUSPM010000233.1 GCA_030655675.1 Methanosarcinaceae archaeon
CTCTTGATTCGGGTGATCTTACAGAGACCGTTCATAACGTGCTTGTTTACCAATCCCTCAAGGATGGTACTGTAGGCAAGTATCAGGATGATCTCAACTCAAACTGGTCAACCATCGATCCAGAGGCTGATGCGAAGGAAATTCTTTCCGCGATAAAATCAGGCGGGAACGGATTGAAGTTCAATCCAGATACCATGACATTCAGTGTCTCGTCTATCAAGGTTTATGAGAACTGCCCGAAACAGTACGAACTCCAAAACATACTGAGAATGCCTACAAGGGCTTCGGAAGACAGTACGGGTGCTATGAATCTGGGTAGTTTCGTGCATAAGGTTTGTGAGATCGCTGTAGAGGATAAGATCTCGACAAAAGATGAGATGTACAGAATTGCAAATGATCTAATCACAAAATCCGAATGGAAGGGCGTTGATCTTACGAGAGCAAAACCACTGTTTGAAGTGTTCTGGCTACGTAATGGATCCAGAATTAAAGACAACCTGTTTGTTGAAAAACGGTTTAGTGTACCGATCGAGGGTTTCATTTTCAAGGGATTCATTGACAGGATAGACCTGTTGCCCGGGACTGAGAATGAAGTGGAGATTATTGATTACAAGAGCGGCAAGACCGAACCAAATCCTGATGACAGGTCAAAGCAACTTTTGCTTTATGCACATGGGTTCAATCATCTTTATCCTGATTATGTAGTTCGAAAACTTACACTTGATATGCTTGCACGAGATAAGCCAAGAGTGTATGAACTTCAGGATGATGGAAATTACACTGGTGATAGGGTTAAACCGCTTGACTTAGGTGTTATTGAAAGGATGGCTGAGACTGCGAGGAAGATCGCTCATGATTACGAGCATGGGTTTAAGATGATTGATGATGAAGCGGTTTGTGGGGATTGTGGGTATCGGTTGTATTGTGGGGAGTGAGTGCACATGACCAAAACATACCTGATATTCGACACTGAAACCACAGGCTTACCATTAAACTGGAAAGCGCCGATCACAGACCTGAACAACTGGCCACGCCTGGTCCAGATCGCATGGTGGCATTGTGACAAATCTGGGAATATACTTTCGGATTCCGATTACATCGTAAAGCCGCAAGGCTTCATCATTCCCAAAGATGCAGCAAATGTCCATGGCATCTCAACTGAAATAGCGATCAATAAAGGAATTGATCTGGGAACAGTCCTCAATGAATTTGCCGGAGCAATGGAACGCTCAGACTTTTTGGTAGCCCATAACATTAATTTTGATGAGAAGATTGTCGGGGCTGAGTTTTTGAGAGCTGATCTTGAGAATCAGTTAACCGATATCCCGAAGATATGCACAATGAAAATGTCAACCGATTATTGTAAGTTGCCTGGGCCATATGGGTACAAGTTGCCGTCCCTTTCGGAATTACATTATAAATTATTCAATGAATATTTTGATGAAGCGCATGATGCCGCTGTTGATGTGAGGGTGTGTGCAAGTTGTTTTTTTGAATTGAAGAATATAGGGATTATTGAGTTGTAGTAGCGGTTTAGGTTCTACCGATAGGGTACTAAAATGCAAATAAAATGTAGTTTTTGTGGTGAACAAATGGATAATCCTGATTTTGCTAAAAATTATCCAAACATTGTATGTCGTGAATGTGAATCTTCTGCCGTTAATTCGAATGGCGAAATCCCGCAATTTGACAGTATGGGAGACTTTGGCGACAATCCGGTGTACATAGATGGAGCAAAATGCTGGAGACGATACAAATTTGGCGGATTTATCACCATGAGAGATGATTTTAATTATGATAATCTTGATGAATTTTATGACAGATCCGGATTCATGAAAAGATACATGCAAGATGTGCCCAATCCGATTGATGTTTCACAAATTAATTATCTTTTGTCACAATTAAACAACGAACAGATGGATGCAAAAGATTCAGAAGCAAGACAGCGTGAGGAAGATAGAAGTAGACTCCTAAATGAATACTTTGAAAAGGGCGTGACTGCAAGCCATAATGGAAAATTTGAAGATTCCGCGATGATTTTTATAAAGGCACTTGAATATATTAAGAATTCACAGCATTTCGAAAAAGCGCAAATTCTATTCAACATTGTCACAGCCTATTGTAAAGCCGGTAATTTCCCCACCGCAACTGAATATCTTTCAGAACTCGATTCTCTTTCCGCCAGATACCCTGATAATATAGTGATTAATGAGGAGAAGGCAAAAGGACTTGGCAATATCGTAAAAGCCGCCTATTACGTATCTGGAGATATCCACCGAGCTGTTTCATACCTTTCCGATCTTAATTTTCTAACTACCCGATATCCCAAAAATATTGAGATTAATCTGGCAATGGCAAATGGAGTTGTTACTATCATCGAAGCCTATGGTAGAAACAGCGATTTCTCAAAAACAAATTCATATCTTTCCGATCTAACTTCTATTGCCTCAAGATTCCCCCATAATATTGAGATAAATCTGGCGATGGTAAATGGTTTGTTTAATATTTTCATATCGCATATCAATGTCGGAAACTTTCCTGAAGCTTCCATCCATCTAAAATCACTTAAACAACTTGCAGGCACATTTTCTGATAATACCTATATCCAAAATCTATGGGCGGAAGCATTTGAATATTATCAGCAGAAAAAAGATTCACGTAATACGTGATATCTCCCGTTCCACAAAACGGCATATAATGAAATTAAACCTTTCATGCACCTAGTGCACTTTATGTATATTTATAATAAAACCACAAGCATGCGGAGGAGTACACACATATTGTGTTTTGAAATTGCCTGCATGAGTCATTTTAGTGAAAAGTGTTAAATTACTTCAAAAATTGCAAACTAAAACGTCTATATGCCAACTATAAATTGTTATGACACACAAATTAAAGTGCTTCTGGTAAAAATAGTCGAATGTGGGAGTAGTTCATTCCTTTTTGTCAAGATATCCCATTTTAGGATGAACACCCGGATCTGTCTTCAAAGTTCCAGCATATCTATCTCTTAATATTTTCCTCATGTCTTTTATGTGGGTTTCCAGCATGGTAATATGTCGATTGTGTTTATCTGCTTTTAATCTGAATCTGTAAAGTACTTTTTGTGAATAAGGGTGAAGTGTAGGATGACATATGATAGTATTCTCTTCAGGTTTGTGTTTGAAATATAATATATGATCCCCTGCTGAGTCCTTTAATATTGAAAACCCTTCGAGTTTAATCTCTGCCCCTTCATAAGCGGGATGTGTGCCATCATCAAGGGATATCATAATTGAGTCTTCGGTCATCTCACCGCCCAATTTTTCAAAAAACGAATCATCGTCTATGAATGTCGCACGAAGATGATCGGTTTCTATGTGTGAGAACTTACTGTTTGAATTTTCTTTTCCCATGGTTATACCCTCCGTCTTTATGATATATTCGACATTGATATGTTGTCCTGTCGATATTATGTATTTTGTGTTTTCCTATTGTTCACAGGGGAAACATATCTTCAATAACATGTGAACTCATTTTACCTGCTGCTATGCGGCGAGGAATGAGGCTTCTGCTTCATTTTAGATAACCCATTCTCAAATATTACTTTCAATCCACTTTTGAACTATACCATCATTCATTCCATTCCCCCAACAATTTAGCAATCTCATCTGGTGACGGCAGTTGCCCTTTAAGCTCTTTAGGCAAGTGTTTGACCATGTGATATGTCCCCACGCCTATGGGCTTGCGGGTATCGTGCAAGGCATATTCAACAACCGTGCGATTCTTTTCCTTGCAAAGAATGATTTCGATAGCGGGTTTTTCACCCTCCTCACGCACCTGACGATCCAAAGCGGTCAGGTAAAACTGCATTTTGCCCACGAATTCCGGTTGAAACTCGCCTATCTTGAGTTCAATGGCAACAAGGCATCTGAGGCGGCGGTGATAAAGCAGCAGATCAATGAAATATTCCTTATCATCTACAGTAAGACGAAACTGGCTGCCGACAAAAGCAAACAACCCACCCATCACGCGAAGAAAGTCCTCGATCCTTAAGATGAGGGCACGTTCTAGTTCGCGTTCGGAATGCTCTTCGCCCATTTCAAGAAAGTCGAAAGAATATTCATCTTTTACAGCTAACTTCGCCTGTGCACGCTGGCCGGGTGTCAACGCCTTATCGAAGTTGGTCTGCCCGAGTAAGGTCTTTTCGTAACTCTGATTTTCGATCTGATGGATGAGCATACTCTTGGACCAGCCGAATTTGCGAGTCATGCGAATGTAGAATTCACGCTCCAGAGGGTCTTTGCTGCGCTCCATTATGACTATATTGTGTGACCATCCAATTTCTCGCACCAGTGGTGCGAGTTTTGGGAAATCTGTATACGCCTCACAAAATCCCTTCATACGCCACAGATTTGAGGTAGAAAATCCGCCAACACCAGGAAATTCATTTTGCAGATCATTGGCCAATCGCTCAACAACAGATTTACCCCCAACCTTCCCTGCTTTGCCGTTCGGCGATCATTTTTCCAATGTCCCAGTAAAGCACAATCATTTCCTTGTTGACAACTTTGAGGGCTTCGTATTGGGCTGAACGAACGCGCTCTTTCACTTCTACCAGAAACACGGCGTAATCATCAGGTAATCGTTTTGAAATTTTGGTCATACCACCAACACCACGAAGTTATTTTAAATGAAAAATATCTGCACCACTGCCTCAACATTAAGATCTTGCATCTTGTTTATCCTCATTGAAATCTTCTATAATTTTAATCATTCGAGGGCAAGCCATGAAGTTTGCAAACGAGCCTTTTTCCATTCGTTCTTCTTAAACATAATTGCTTTTTTTGTATATATGTCAAAGCCAAGCGGAGTGAAAGTGTTCTCTAAAATGAATTGTTTTGAATGATATTTTGATTGGTGATGATCATAGGAATATGAGGAGATTGGCAACTCATCTCCCACCTGCCGTTATGTGGTGAGGAAGGAATCTTCTGCTTCATCCAGACAAAAACATCAAAATCAGTATATTTTTGTAGAATTGTCTTATCAAAACCGGTCAATATAGTACAATTGCACAATGACAACTGTCCATACCAATAAGAGACACATTGAAAAAAAGGTATGGCAACTATAATCAATTACATGGGTTAATTCTCAAAACGAGTCCTTGCAGGTTATTCTAAGAATATGTGAGATGTATTTAATGCACCCATATCCCAAGGCATATATACAAACAAAACTTCTTTTTCTTAGGTTAAAACCATGGTAAACGATACAGAAGGAACGCTATCGTTCAAAGAGTGGAAAAAAAGCATTGAAGAGAACTGTGCTGGTTGCACATTCACATGTAATGAATTACTTAAAATGTACTTTGACGACATGGACGCTGTAATGCTCAAAACTGGCCATAATGGTAATACCATGAAGGAAATATACGCACTTGTAGCGGAATTAGTTGATAGTTTTCTTGTACAAGTTCTTTATGGCAGTCATGGAAAAAATAAATACATATACAAGTTCAAAACAGAGAAATCAAACTAAAAGATATTCGAATAAATCATATTTTTTCCAATTATCTTAAGTGCTATTACCTTTGCTGTCTATTTCTCAATTTTTTAATACTAATTTCGTTAAATATAATCAATATCGATAATTGCTCACACCTTGTTGTGTTTGCTTTTGATGACGTGTAGATATATTGATTTTGACCATTCCATGCCTACACAGATTGCGCCAGGTTGAAAAAAATCGTTTTATAATAAAAGTATGTGGCAATAAAATCTAATTGCTTAGAATGGCTCAAATTCGGTTATAAAAAATGTGAAAACACATGTTTACAAGATTAAAAGATATAGGCAAGATACAAATGCCGGAACATATCCGGCAAATGCTAAGAATCGCTCATCATGATATTTTTACTACTTTTTTCTGTACTGTAAGAGTTATGTCGGGATTGTTACTGTTTATATTTATTCCCACCTGGTTGATACTGCTATTGGATAAAACCGTAATATTACATGTCGTTGTTAAGTCTAATATTTCATTTCCCAATTTAGAGAAGTACGAATGCCACAGTGGATACAGTTTAGATGTTGTGTTCTTCATGATAGTGACATTATCGGTAACCCCGCTCACCTCATACACATTTCCATCGAGTGCAGTATACAGCGTTTCTATATCATTTCCACTTGCCTGATACTCCCCCGTCATGACCGTGCTTTTTATTGTCAGAATCAAATTCCCATCACTGTTATTTGTAGCTACAAAAGGCGGTTCAACTTTGAACACTTCTCCATCATACTGACTGAGAATTACCGCGCCGCTATCGTAAATATACGACTGGTCAACCATGAAATTGTAGTCTGATTGTAGTTTTAGAGTACCGCCACCAATCTTAAAATCATTAAGCACATTCGTAATCATGCCGTCTTCGTTAACAAACATGGAAGTCCCCTCGTCTACAGTCTTATAAGTGATATGCTGAGTAGCATCCAGTATTCCATCATACTGCACATAATCAATCTCATAATTACCGCCGGTTCCGTCACCAGGGAGTTTCATGTAGTGCTGGATTACCTCGCTTAGTGGTGCTTCTGTAGTATAGAGAGTGCCATTGATGGTGACACCAGTTGCAGGTTCAATGAGTGTTATATTTTCATTTGATACTAAGAGGTTTATATTTATGTTAGGATGGAAAACATCGATTACATCAGAACCACCCGCTCCTACTGCAACAGAATAAATTCCTTCCCAAAATTGGGTGTCACCGGTTGTTGGATAATATTTTATCATAATACCCAATTCATCTGCATATTTGCTGTTAGACCCTAGGCCAGCTGGATACAACGTAATCCATCGACTCATCGAAGTTGTCCACATTTTAACCATGAAATTGGAATTCAACCGATCATATTTAGGACCACTTCCAGGACCACTAAAATAATCAATTTGATCAGAATCCAATTGCCTAAACTCAAACGACAAATTCGTAAAAGGTGCAGAATCACTTGTATTCAGACCAACAATATCAAACCCTTCTCCCCATGCAGCCGACTGACGTGTGACATTACCTGTCATAAACATATCCCCGCCACTACCATTCACTTCAAGATAGCCGACTGAGTTTGAACCTTTAATAAACGGCATTTCATCTGTACCCATATCAATTGATGCTGACCTGGCGAACTCGTCCGCAAGTTCGATTTGTTTGTGGATGTCCATGAAGGCTTTATTTGTATCATCACTGTGTACGGCTTCTGCGTCACCCTCGTATATCGGGACCCATGTGGATGTTACGACTGACATGAATGTTACCAGGACTGCCAGTATAAGTATTGCGCCTACTACAACAGATACAGCATCATCGTTTTTCATCATGTCTTTCATTATAGCAACTCCCTTGACGGCAAGTGGACTATCATTAGCATCCGAAACGGCACTCTCATCAAGAAAAGATAATGTTTTTAGTTTGCCCGTCGAATGTTGATGCTTTACATTTTTCCTATCTTTACAGTATCCATTTTTGTGAGACATGATACCCTCTGACATAATATATTATATTTGTTAAGATTAAACTCTTATAAACCTTATGATAAAGAATTATTATTTGTTTTGGATTGGGATGAACTATTACAAATCTTTGGTCATTTTTAATATCATTGGACAATGCAGAAATTGCGACATGTAGGTCTTGATTGAATATTTCTTTAAAGAATGCCTTTTTCTTCCAAGATATTTCACCATCAACTTTTGAAAGGTTTAGGTTTCCTTTTTGTAATCGTGTAATTGATGCCTTAGGTAATCCATATGCCAAAAATAAATCATAGATAAAAGTCTCTTTGGAAAAAGATTTAATCAATTCTTGAAGGTTGTTTTCAATCTGGGCGATGTTCATTTTTATTTAACCTCTGTCTCCCATAAATATGTTTTTCGATTCCATCTTGCACGTCAATATATATTTTGTCAATTAAGTAACAATATCCAATACTGATAGAAGTAAATATTATCATCGAATTTATAAAATATATAGTTTCGGTAATCACTTTTTTGTGTGGAAATTACTTATGTATTCAAAGTGATTATTGTGTATAACATGAGAAAAATTGAAAAGAGAAAACCCGAAAAAAAGGTATGGCAACTATAATCTATTACATGGGTTAATTCTCATAGCGAGTCCTTGCAGGTTATTCTAATAATTTGTGAGATGTATTTAATGCACCCATATCCCAAGGCATATATAGAAATAAAACTTTTTTTCTTCGGTTAAAACCATGGTAAACGATACAGAAGGAACGCTATCGTTCAAAGAGTGGAAAAAAAGCATTGAACAGAACTGTGCTGATTGCACATTCACATGTAATGAATTACTCAAAATGTACTTTGACGACATGGACGCTGTAATGCTCAAAACTGGCCATAATGGTAATACCATGAAGGAAATATACGCACTTGTAGCGGAATATGGCATTAACAAAGTCAATTTCACTCAATTTTGGCAGATGCGATTTCCAACGCAGGGGACGATGTACATGGAAGATTGGGCGCATAGGTTACGTGATGGCTTTGCTATCGAAAAGGCGGACCGTGAAACGCTGTGTGCGCTCGTGGATTGTGGGCTTGTGGAGTTGAAAGACGGTGAGTACAGACAAATTTGAAAAATCCAACTAATGTTGAAAATAGAACCTCATAAAGAAGGGTATGGTAACAATACAATCTGCAAGGGACATGTTACAATGATTAAAATCGAACCCCTCTCTTGTTTATCTGTTGCAGATAGAGAAAAACGGATGAGATCATTCTTACTTAAAGGAAGCCGTTTTGATATTTGGGAACAAATCAAAGAAGAAAAGATTAAAACAAAAAGTATTGTTGATTATTCTATACAACAACGAAACATATCAAAGAAGATGAATAATGAAGATTAAACTACTTGCTATTTTTATAAAAATATAATCCCAGAAAGAAGGGCATAACAATTCAAATCTCTTTTCAAAATATATATCTCATATAACACTGTAACAATCATTATATGACACCCGAAAACACACACCAGCGATACGAGTCACTACTCTCCAAAGTAACCAACCGCAAAATCGAAGTGCAGCAACTTGTCAACATGCTCCACAACGAAACCACATGGCTGACCAGTCCGGCAAGCACTAAATACCATCTCAATGTTGAAGGAGGATTGCTCCTACACAGTGTTGGTGTTGCGGAAACTCTACTTCGTATCAAGGACACATTGGCGCCTGATATCAGTGATGAGTCATGTGTGATCGTTGGACTATTCCATGATCTTGGAAAGGTCGGAATGCCAGGCAAACCATATTATCTTCCTGAGATGAAAGATGGAAAACCAACTGGAAAATACTCCATCAATACCGAACTTGTCTCGATGGGGCAGTCACTTAGAAGTCTGTACCTGGCATCAAGATATTTGACGCTTAGTGATGAAGAAGCGCAGGCAATTGCCTATCATGATGGGATGTATGTGCCGGAAGGTCGGTCTGTTACTCACAGGGAAGAGCCACTTCTGTTGCTTTTGCATTGGGCGGATATGTGGACTGCGAAGGTATTGGAGTGAACTAAATTGCAGACAAAACTCCTGAACAAATCCGGTGACTATTATTACTGTTCATCCTGCAGTGCATGGCACACTCTCAAACCGGACACAAAAGGACAGCAGCATCTTATCTACATCAATGACGCAAAGACGAACTCAGATTCAGCCAAGTACTATTTCTGTACTCTGTGCAACAAATGGCACAAAGGCACACACACAGCACATCACTCACACCGCGCACACATCAAATCCGATGGGAAAGTGAATATGCAAAAACCGCCTGAAAAAACGATACGTACAACAAGAGAGCCTGTCATCGGTGGGTTTGATGGTGCAGACGGGTTATGGAAGTCGTTTGATGAGCACCTGAACAGTATTAGCTCAACATCATTGCGAGAACGATTCAAAGCAATTCATGATGTTGGCAGGTCGCTTGAGAAAGAAAAAGTTCAGTGTTTCAGTCGCAAGAACGGATTTTCATTCATTATCCGTGGATTGAAGGTAGGACAGGTAATCCTGAATCCAGGTGGTTTTAATCTGACACTCATGAAGAACATTCATAACACCGGAAAAAGGAGCGTGAGGCAGGAAAAGAACGAGTATGTGTTCAGCAATGCAAATCTCAATCCAATCTCCAATTCAGATATCAAGGCGCATCTGCTCGAACAATCAAAGACATTGCTTGCACTTCGCAGTCGTAATGCCATAGGATACATGGAAAAGTGGCTCCACTGTCTTTTAATTGAGCAGATGGAATCAGGTGGATTGCCTGGACTCGGACTTGATTTCCTATACTATGAAACACCTGTCGGGAAAGTGAAACGAAACCAGCAGTTTGGCAGGGAACATGTCGATATTGTTGCACGGGAGCGAAGTAGCGGTGCGCTTGTTGTTGTCGAGGTTAAAAAGGATGATTCAGACATAGATGCTGCGATTGTGCAGGGGATATCCTATGTGGATTGGATGCGGAAACATAAGTCACATCTTGCGCCAAGGGTGAAGCAACTTGGTTGGGATGTTAATCTTGATAATGTGAAATTGTATGTGGTTGCGCCGGGTACCCGGATGCCTTTGGTGGATGGTAATGCCAGAATAGTATTGGTCGATCGGGATTGGTATGTTGATGAGAAAGTTATTTTAATTTGATTTTAGTTAACTTGTATAGTAAACTATCTTTCCTTTACGCTATGCTGCGATGAAGGGGATCCTGTTTCATTCTGATTCAATCTCTCCAAAAACAACTCAAAAACACCCGTAAATATGTCGCAGCCGCCCGACAGCGATTGTCCATGTCTTTATAAAGGGTACCTCAAAAAATAGACATGGTAATGACCACTCAAAAAAGAAGGATTTTAAAGCAATAAAAAGAGATTTAAAGGAT
>JAUSPM010000240.1 GCA_030655675.1 Methanosarcinaceae archaeon
TTGTCCTCGAATATACGTTTGACAGTAAGGGGTGGCTTGGATGGAAGGATAGTATTTTGCAACAATAAAATTAATTGGTATAGAGATTAATAAGACTACTTATAGGTGCGAAAAGTTATAGATTATATACTACGAGAAAATTCTCCCTTCGGTCGAATTAACTCGAACTGTATGTTTATAAAACATATACTATAAAAAACAGGTGCATTTGGACTATACCATTATAGTGATATAATTTCTTATAATTTGTATCATCATACTGATATACTAATGAGAAAACTCAAATCCCAAACATCCGTGCCGCATTTTCCCCAAGTATCGCTCTTTTGTCAGGATCGTCCAGATCAAGCCCGATCAGGTTTGCAATCTCCACATCCTGCCGCCTGAATGGATAATCCGTTCCAAACAATACTTTTTCACTGCCATGAGCCTCGACCATACGCACAATGTCAGCATCGGAAAGGTACTTTGTTCCATCATCTGATTTGAAAATGTAGGCAGTATCAAACAGGATATCACGTCCAAGAAGGTGTTTTTCAACCCCATCCCAGCAATCGTAACCTCCAAAATGTGCAGCAAGAACCTTCATCTTTGGGAACGAATCCAGAACTGCCTCAAACCTCTCAGGTGTGCCGTGTATCTCCTTTAACCATGTTCCACCGCCACCTGCGTGGAAGAATGCAAGCATGTCATGCTCAATGAATGCCTCATAAAGCCTGAACATGCGTTCCTCATCAGGATAGAAGAACTGGAACTCGGGATGGATCTTCACACCCCTTATACCGGCCTTTTTCAATCGCTCAAGTTCATCACCAACATTCTCAAAATCAGGGTGCATTGCCCCGAGTCCTATGAAACGTTCACAGTCGTTTAATAATGACAATATCCAGGTATTGATGGATCTGACCTGATCAGAAGTTGTTGCAACAGGAAGGATCACAGACCTATCCACTCCGCATTGATCCATGTGTTCTGACAGGGAAGCCGCAGTCACCCCAGCAACGGGCGGCGAACCGTAGAGGTGCATCAGATCATGTACTGCCTTTTGTGCAATCCTTGACGGAAAAATGTGAGTATGGCAATCAATTATCATGATTAATCCTGCTGAATTTGACAAATAGGTACACAAACAGGATTCACGACCATAAGTTATATTATACTTTTTATCATATAATTGAATAATAGTTTTAACTATACCAAGTATGAGGGCTTGAATGGTTTTGCGAGGGATTACATGAGTATTGAAAATAGAGACTTTGTAATAGAACGCCTTGAGCGGAGGCTACATGATAAAGACCAGGAATTTGAAGAACTCAAAGTTACACTGAGAGACTCCATCATGACCGAATTGCGTCGTGATCTCCAAAATGATCTTGACATAAACAACCGTCTGGTAAAGATAGAACAGAAAGTTGTAGAGTTATCGAACACACTGAACGGTATGATGGACGAACTTTTAGACCAAAAATCCGAACTTCGCTCTACAAGGAACCTGATCGGACAAAATAACAGTAGCATTGTCCACAGAGAAAGTTCTATGTTGGCAGTACAAACCCCGGTCCTAAAATCACATACACTGCCAAATTCAAACACCATAGTACAACCCCATATTCCCAATACTTCAACTCGACCATCTGCAACATCTCCTATTTCACAACCAGATCCTGCGGATGCACGCAAACCAAATAAAGCGCAGTTCAATATTCGCGAAGTTAAAAGGGAAGAAACTGAACCCAAAATTCCGAAACCTGAGCCAAAAACAGAGTATATCATTGCTGAGAGTGGAAATGGGCATTCCGGACACACGGTCAATAATGATCGATCTTCGACAAAGAGCAATAGATCTGAATATATCATTGCAAGCGATAAAAAAGATGTACACCGTGAGTCTAAAACCGAATCTGGTGTTGAAACCGTTGTGAAACGTGACGGTGAAGACGTGGAAATAACCACCACTCGTAAAAAATCAAGTTTCTAACGAGAGTATTTTTCCCTAAGGTCGAATTAACTCATATTATATATTTATAAAATATATACTATTAAAAACAGAGGTCTCTCGTGTATATCAAGGAAATTGAGTTTGTAAATTTCAAGTCATTTGGAAAAAAGGTTAAAATACCTTTTTTCGATGATTTCACCACAATATCCGGTCCGAACGGAAGTGGGAAATCCAATATTATAGATGGCATTCTCTTTGCGCTCGGGCTTTCCAGTTCAAGAACAATGCGGGCTGAAAAACTTACAGACCTGATATATAATGGAGATAAGGCGAAAAAACCTGATTTTGCACAGGTTACCATTAAGTTCGACAATACCGACCGTGAAATGCCGGTCGATAGCAATGAGATCACGATCAGTCGCAAGATCAAGCGGACCGATTCGGGATATTACAGTTATTTCTACTTCAACGGCAAGGCAGTGAGCCTTACAGATGTTCACACATACCTTGCAAAAGCACGTGTCACCCCCGAAGGTTATAATGTCGTGATGCAGGGTGATGTCACACGTATCTTCACCATGACATCCGGTGAGCGACGCAAGATCATTGATGAGATCGCAGGTGTTGCCGAGTTTGATAATAAAAGAGACCGGGCAGTGAATGAACTTGATATTGTCCTTGAGCGCGTCGAAAGAGTTGATATCATAATCGAAGAAGTTGGTGTACAACTTGAAAAACTCAAGCTTGAACGAAATCAGGCTCTCAAGTACCAGTCACTGAAAGAAGAAAAGATGAAGTTCGAGGGTTTTGTGATCCTTGCTAAACTTAAGGATGCAAAAATCGAACTTGAATCTGTAAGCAATGAAATTGAATCGAAAAAAGGGATACTTGACAGCCTTTCCGGTTCAATGGATGAAAAACGCAAAAAACTGGATGAACTTGAATCAGAACTTGAGAAACTCACATCTAATATACAGAAGATGGGTGAGGATGAGCAGATCCAGACCAAGAAAGATATCGAGGGGATAAAGGGAGATATCTCAAGATGCGTAGACAGTATTGAGCTTGCAGATAATGAGATCGAGGATGTTGATGCAAGACGGCGAAAGGCGTTTGTTGAGATAGATGAGATCAAGAGCAAGACCGAAGGTCTTGATACAAAGATCAATGAGGAAAAACTACGCAAGGATGGCATTCTTGTCGAGATCAGTGACCGCAAGACCCAGCGTATGATATTGCAGAGCAAGATCGCTGATGTGGATGAGAAATTCGCACAGACACGTGACGAACTCACCACACTCAGAACTGAACTTGAGACTACCAAGAATAATAAGAACGAACTGATGCGTCAAGAAGACCGGCTGCTTGATTCATTGAGACGAAAATCGGCTGAGATCAGGGATATCGAGAATGAGATAGAAGATGCAAAGGGAAATGTAGAGTCTTCCGATAGCGATACAAAATCTGCAGAATATGATATTGAAAAACTGACCGAGAATATCAATTCACTTACAAAAGATATCGATGACCTTGAAAGCAACCGCTCCCAGATCAAAAGCGTTGTACAAGACCTTGAGATGTCACTTCGCAAATACCAGCAGGAATATGCCGTTCTGGATGCCCGTGTGCGTGCAACTGAGGACAATAGCGGTTATTCGAGGGCTGTGGAGATGGTCCTTAACGAGAAAAAGAGACATGGTCTGCCAGGAATCTATGGTACCATTGCAGAACTTGGCAGTGTTGACGAAAAATATGCGACTGCACTTGGAATTGCGGCAGGCGGACGTATGCAAGCGCTTGTTGTCGAAACAGATGAAGATGCATCACGTGCCATCACGTTCCTGAAACAGCAACGCGGGGGCAGTGCCACATTCTTACCACTTAACAAGATGGATTCACGCAGACCTTACAAAGACCTTTCAAGCAGGGAAGGCGTGATCGGATATGCGATCGATCTTATTGATTTTGATATTCGTTTCGAAGCGGCATTCTGGTACGTATTCAGGGATACGCTGATCGTTGATGATCTGACCAATGCAAGAAAACTTATGGGCGGCATTCGGATGGTCACGCTTGACGGGGATGTTGTCGAAAAAAGCGGTGCTATGACAGGTGGGTCAAAGGGACGTTCAACCCTTTCATTTGCTGCAGCAGAGAAAGATAAACTTACAAAGATCGCAGAACTGGTGACAGAATTTGATTCGAGGCGCAGTTCTGCAATTAAAAAACTGGATGGTGTTGAGGGACACATCTCTGAGATCAATCGGGAGATCGCCGAGTGTGAGAAGAACATATCCAAAAAGGAGATGCAAGTTGATGAGATCAAGGGGCGCGGAGAGAGGCTTGCCAAACTTGTGGATGCAAAGAACGCTGAACGTGTTGAGATCGAGGAATCACGGATCAAACTTCGGGAGGAGATGGACCGAGTCGTTATCCAGAAGGATGAAAAGGACGAGATCAGCAAGACGCTTAATGATAAGATCGCCGTTCTTGATGAGAAATTGGCAGATTCCAAAGTGCCTGAACTCAATGCACAGGCCGAGACCATTGATGATGAGATCAGACACCTTGACGGGCGTGTGCGAGATATTGAATCCCAGATCAATGCATTGAACCTTGATCATGAATATGCAACTAAACGGATGGAAGAGAACCGTGAACTTATCAAGGAGATGGATGAGAAGAAATCCACGCATAGGGGACGGGTTGCTTCCCTTAAGGAAAAGATCGTCCAACTTGAAGAATCACTTATCAAGAAACAGGAACGTGAGCAGGAACTTGCAGAAGAGCTCAAGGAACTTCAACAGGAGCGTATTCGTAAGCAAGCCGAACATGGTGCTACCAGGACACTGTTTGATTCCATTAAATTGAAATTCGATGACGCAAGCAGGCACATGATCGTACTTGATGCGACACACAGTGCACTGCTGGAGCAGATCATAGAACTTTCAGAGGAACTTGAAAGGCGCGGTATTGAGGAAAGTGAAGAGGTACCAAACTATGAGACTGTGCGCACAAGGATCGAATCCATTGAACGTGCAATGGAACGTCTGGAACCTGTCAATATGCGTGCGATCGATGAATATGATGAGGTTGAGATCAGACTTAACGATCTCACGTCAAAGCGGGATACCCTTGTAAGTGAACGAAAGCAGATACTTGAGCGTATCGAGCAATATGAAAAACTCAAGAAAGATGTGTTCATGGAGTCTTTCGATGGTATCAACGAACACTTCAAGGTCATCTTTAATGAACTATCCGATGGCACAGGCACACTTGTACTGGATGATTATGATGATCCATTTGCAGGCGGTATGACATTAAAAGCGCAACCAAAGGACAAGACACTGCAACGTCTCGAAGCAATGTCCGGGGGAGAGAAGAGTTTGACCGCGCTTGCGTTTGTGTTTGCTATCCAGCAGTATAGACCTGCACCGTTCTATGCATTTGATGAGATCGATATGTTCCTTGACGGTTCGAATGCCGAGAGAGTAGCAAAGCGTGTAAAATCATCAAAGGAGAATGCGCAGTTCATTGTCGTATCCCTCCGAAAACCAATGATAGAGGCTGCCGAGCGGACAATAGGAGTCGCAATGCAGGAGAACAATATCACAAGTATAACGGGTGTAAGACTGTATTGAGCAATGTTTAATTAAATTGAGTTAACGATGATTTTAAAAGTACAATGGCGGTGAAAATATGGAAATGATTGAAAGTATGGAAGTTATGAAAATAAGCCAGACATCACATGACATATTTGGAAATATAATCCCAATGCCATCTGCAAATGCACTTGATCCCGATTTTATCGAAACCCTGCGCTCACTCGGTGTTGATGAATCGCATCTTGATCTTTCCGATGATGTTCTAAATGAACCGGTCGAGATCTTGCTAAACCTTGTGAAAAATGATGATATCAATCCATGGGATATCGATATTGTATACATTACAGACAAATTCCTTGCACAAATTGAAGATATGAAGATCATGGACCTGCGGATATCCGGCAGGACACTCCTGTATGCAGCGATCCTGCTTCGCATGAAATCTACAGGTATTGTTGTGGAAGAAGTGGAGGAGGATTTTGGATTCGATGATGGGATGGATTTCTATGATGTGGAAGATTATCCTGTCCCAAAATTTCCTATAAGACGTATTGCGACCAGACCTGTTACTTTGCAGGAACTTATCAATGAACTCAAAAGGGCGGAGAATGTAGAATTCAAGCGTAAGGAAAGAGTGCGTATCCGCAAGATAATAGAAATGGAAGCCACAACAACCGATGAGGTCCTCGGTATTGCGCATGAAGAAAATATCATAGGACGGGTTATGCTTCTGGGTGAACAACTTCTTGATGCATTCAAGGATAGGACATGTGTTCCTTTTTCAGAACTTATGAACGGAGACAGGTCGGAAAATGTGATGAACTATATCTCACTCCTGTTCCTTGCCACGGATAAAAAGATAATGCTTACTCAAAAAGAGTTGTTTGGGGAACTATACATCCACCCAGGCGGCAGTACGTTTGATGATTTTGATGAAGGTAATACATAAATGAGCGATAAAGAAACCATTGAAGCTTCATTTTTTGCTGCAGGCAGGGCATTGGATATCCAAACACTTGCAAAGATCATCGATAAACCAAATAAAAAGATAGATCCGATCGTTCAATTGCTTATTAAGGAGTATAAAGAACGCGAGTGCGGACTTGAGATCATTGATCTTGGGGACAGGTACGTTATGCAGGTCAAGCCGAAATATACAGACCTTGTGCGCCCGCTCGCACCAAAAGAAGTGGGTGCTCCGATGCTTCGTACACTTTCGATGATCGCATACCACCAACCTGTGATACAATCCGATCTGATCGATATGCGCGGCAATGCGGCATATGATCACATACGTGAGTTGAAGGAACGCGGGTTTATCACGGCTGTTGCGCATGGCAGGACAAAACTACTACAGACAACACCGATGTTTGCCGATTATTTCGAACTTGAGTCCAATGACCCTGAATCTATAAAGAAGAAGATCCTTGATCTTTCGCGCGATCAAAGCGGACAGAGTGGACTTGATCGGTGGCTTGGCAGGAAGGTTGTGGCAGTTACTCCGATGTATGAATCCCTGATGGATATGTGCGGGATCGATGAATACAAGGTTATCAAAGCCTATGACCCGACAGAAGAGGAGATCGATGAACTTGCAGATGTGCACAAGATGATTGTTTCCAAAGGATACGCAGAACGTGTTAGCAAGTATTATGACGGCGAGATAATAGAGGTCGGCTCTACAACATTCGATGACCTGATCGATGCAATAAGGGCTCTTGAAGGCGTATGCGATAAAACAAAAGCGCAGGATTGTATTGAACGTCTGGAAGAATTGAAGGAAAGGTATGCCTCAAAGGCACTTTCCATCAGCAAGAGGGTTCAGCCTGCAACTGATATGATCGCAAGGATCGTCAATGACTTACGTATCGGTGTATCTGCAAACGGCGTGCTGATCGCACCGGATTACGAAAC
>JAUSPM010000242.1 GCA_030655675.1 Methanosarcinaceae archaeon
AGTGATTGAGTGATTGAGTGATTGAGTGATTGAGTGATTGAGTGATTGAGTGATTGAGTGATTGAGTGATTGAGTGATTGAGTGATTGAGTGATTGAGTGATTGAGTGATTGAGTGATTGAGTGATGGGGCGATAGAGCAATCCGCCGCAGGCGGCGCGTCCCCCATCACCAATAAATTACAAGTCATATAATACAAAGTGATTTTATCTTAATCGTTATACCTCGCAGTTCTACTGCGGTTGGGTGTGCCGTCGCAACGTTTGACTTCTTTTCCGGTTTAGTTATAAGATTGTCTACTATGTCTTTTTTGTGGGTCAGTGGTTGTGGAATGCGCCGCCTGCGGCGTTTGTCACATTGGTATTAGTTTCAACTAAATAAATGAGAAAATTCTCGCTATGCTAGAATCAACTCGCACCACATATTTATAAAATATATACTATAAAAAAAGGTAAAATATAAAATAATAAAAAAAATGTATTTGTATAGTTGCGGTAAGAAATCTGCGTAAATGAAATTGTTTTATCGTATTTGTGTATCTGATGAAATGTAGGCACATATTTCAAATACCAAAAACCCTATGCAGCAACCCCGCCTCAGGCGGCATGTTCCATATCTACCATCCGTTCGCATTCGCAAAATACGCAGTTTCTATTTAGGGCAATCCATACAAAAACAGATGTGTTGACAGCGATTGAAACTTCGATATGTATTCAGGCCAGAGGCGAAGGACGGTGCCGCGCTACGCGCGGATGGTAGCGTCGTTTTTATTTCCAACTCATTAATCCGTAACGCTACAACACAACTTTAGACCCGCTAAACAAATACAAAAAAATAAATGAAAATCTCAAATCTGCATATAATGTGCAGCGTCCCCGAGATCTTCTTCAATTCTAAGTAACTGGTTGTATTTTGCAGTGCGCTCACTTCTTGCGGGTGCGCCTGTTTTAATAAGGTCAGCACCAATTGCAACAGAAATGTCGGCAATAGTATCATCTTCGGTCTCTGCTGAGCGATGACTTACCACGACATTGTAGCCATTGCGGGATGCCATATTTGCTGCATCAAATGCTTCGGAAATAGTACCGATCTGGTTCACTTTCAACAGCAACGCATTTCCAGCATTCATCTCAATGCCCTTTGCGAGTCTCTCAACATTGGTCACAAACAGGTCGTCCCCTACGATGATCGTATCCCAGAGTTCACCGGTAAGTGCTGCAAAATCTTCAAATGAATCTTCGTGGAACGGGTCCTCGATCAACACGATCGGATAGGTGTCCACAAGTTCAATATAATAATCAATAAGTTCACCTGGAGTCAACATTTTCCCATCGATCGAATAATGCGTACCATCAAAGAACTCTGAAGCCGCAGCATCCATACCGATAGTCACTTCAGTTTCGGAATACCCTGCTTCATCAATAGCACTAACAAGAGCATCAAGTGCATCAGCTGTCATAGTAAGCGGAGGTGCATAACCACCCTCATATCCCACATTGGTTGCAGATGCTCCATATTTTGCTTCCAAAACCTTTCCAAGTGCATGATATGTTTCTGTACCCATCTGCAATGCCTTTGAAAATGTATCAGCACCTTTTGGCTGGATCATGAATTCCTGGATGGAAAGATCATTTCCGGCATGCTGCCCACCGTTCAGTACATTCATTGTAGGTACTGGCAATGTGTATGCATTAGAACCTCCAAAATAACGGTATAACGGTATGTTAAGTGAATTGGCTGCTGCTTTTGCAATAGCCATCGAAACACCGAGTATAGCATTGGCACCAAGACTTCCTTTGTTACTCGTACCATCCAACCCGATCATCATATTATCTATTTCTCGCTGGCTACGAACATCCATTCCGAGAATTTCAGGTTGAATCGCTTTATTTACGTTGTCAATAGCATCCAATACACCTTTGCCACCATATCGGTCTTCCTTGTCACGAAGTTCAAGCGCTTCATTCGTGCCGGTAGATGCGCCAGATGGTACACTTGCTCTTCCAAACCCTTTATCTGTATACACATCGACTTCAACAGTGGGATTTCCTCTGGAATCCAATATCTCCCGTGCATATATCTTATTGATCTTGTATTTATTATTGTTTCCAGCATACATCTGAGTTCACCTTCTAGAAAATTATAATATATAAATTACTGCAAACGTATATATCGTTACCGTTTGTCATACGGAATTGAGTTGAGATCACAAGAAAAACATAAATATCAATTTTATATCTACGTAAATTATATAAACACAGAAGTAATTAGTATATATGAATATGATTGATGATATCAGATTACTAGGTGATATGGAGTATGAGATTATTGAACTACTTCAGAGTCTAAATGTTCCCCGAACGGAATCAATCTCCATTGCATGTCTTCTATGTGGCGAAGAGCTAACATCACAGACGATTGAAAGATCATCAGGTTTAAGACAACCTGAAGTTAGTGTAGCCATGCGCCCACTTCGAGAACGAGGGTGGGTTGATGAACGTAATGAGAAAAAATCGAATGGTAAAGGTAGACCCACAAAATACTATAAACTCACTGTTCCGCTAATTACCATTATAGAAATGTTCGAATTAGAAATTCAGCAAAAGAACAAAGATATGATGGAAAGCATTGATAAGCTTCGCGAACTTAAGTAGTTGGCATTGTTTAGAATGCAAGTTCTTTTTTAATCATATCCGTTTTATAAAAATACAATATATATTATGAATTCGTATTATACTCTTTTTTTGCAAGATCATAAATGAATCTTGTAATCGCATTATTATTTGAATTGTATTGGCGCAAATCCTTTGGTACTGTCAAAAACACGGCTTGCCGATATACCACTTATCTCTAAAATAAATACTTCAAGTACCATAAAGGTCTCACTTTCGCCGCGCATGCATCCGACCTTTACACTTTCACCTCGTCCTGCCGCAGTGTGAAGATGGATCTTTGGTTTATCGTTCTCAAAAAAGATATTTCCAACACCCACAACTTCATGCACATCATTGTATTCGGTCCACATGGTTTCAGGTGGAAGGGACTTTTCTTTTGGTCCGGTCACAAGTTTTGCTTCCCCGATCGCACCCAGTAAGACAAACATCGCTGATCTTATATCTTCAATTTCTGCAAGTTTTTCGAGTTCAGCAAGCAGGTCATCCCCGTGATCGACCCTTGCTGTAAATACCCTACCAATCGTTCCTTTTGTATATTCCATTTTTCTGGCCTCAATTATTGTATTCATTTCCAATACTTAAATATACTTCATGTATTGTGGTTTGAGATTAGCGAGATGATAACTCCAACGATCATTAGCTGTAACAAAACATGACATTAATATTTGTCAAAAAAAATATTTGATCGATATTCATATCGAAATATCGATCATAGAAATATGGATTTCAATAACTAGGTTCAAGGCCATCGAGTTGTGAAAATGCTTTATTAATTTCTTTTTTGCTATCGACCCGTTCTTTCTTTTCCCGTTCCTGATTGATTGCATCAACTGCAATAGCATACAATTTTTCAAGTTCGGATGCCGACTCCAATGTGAGTACCGCAAGAACCTGAGGGTATTCGCCATTTCTCACAATAATACCTTTGAATACATGACCAACAGCAGATGATAATTTTTCAACTTCGTTCGAGATATCATCAATGCTCAAATAGCTCTTGTCACCTCTTATTATGACCATTGCCCTGCTCGCTTCATCATATACATTTGTTGAGAACAATAATCCCGAAGGGGACAGTGCTTTTTGGATCGCGGTCTTTACAGGAACATCTTTTTCAGCCCTGTAGAATCCAATCGTGGCAAGACCTGCACCTCCATCCATCACAGTCTTGAAATCACCAAGATCAGTGACCATCATCATCTCACTGTCCAGTGCATCAAGTAAGAACAAGATACGATCAGCGATCATATCATTGATCCCATTATATGCCGATTCCACATCACCACCAAGTTGTTTGAGAAACTGGTTATCTGCAAGGATTATGCCGTCTGCACCGCTATCCCGCATATCCCTCAGACAAAAAGCCGCATTTTGAAGATACAATGAACCTTCTTCCCTGAATGGAAGTACAACAATTGCATAGACCGGAAAATCGTATCTTTCCTTGAGTTCTTTTATTAACATTGGTGTAAATGATGAACCCGTGCCTCCTGATGCAGATGTCACCACAAAAGCCACATCAAAACGCCCCCTGTCTTCTATCTGGCGCATTATGAGGTCTTTATTATCGTTAAAAACAGATTTTCCAACATTCCTGTTAGCTCCTACGCCATGTAGATGGGGAATATGAATTCGATCTTTTCCTTTTGTATACTTCAATTCCTTTAGGTCATTGATCGCAGTGTTGACTGCAATGGTTTCCACTCGGCTCTTGAATTTTTGGTGGGAATAGAATTTTGCAAATTTTGTTTTTCCACCGAATGCCTGCTTGTTGATGGCATCAAGAATACGATTACCACACTGGCCATTTCCTACCATCAATATGTTAAGCAAATAATTCCTCCGGATTTAATAATTATAATCATAATTATGAATTTAATCTCATATAGTAATGTGATTAAAACTTATATTGTTTGTGTCTGTAGAATATCCATGCCCCAATAGCAATAATGGCAATTATCGGCAGAGCGTAGACATATATGGGTTGCTCTAACAAAGCATCATATTTTCCTTTCTGCACGTAAACATTCCCTGTTACAGATTCAGTGCTAACCTTTTGGTTTCCAGCATCCACCCCATTATCGTATTCATACGACAACTTTGTTGTAAGGGTGTATGTTCCAAGTTCACTCGCTTTTACAGCATAGGTGAATTCTTTCTCCTGCTGCACACCAAATGATCCCATGTATATCTTTGGCACACCACCAATGATCTCTATCGTGCTGTCACCGCTCACATACTCAAGGTCTTGTGGAATGATCATATCGATCCACACTGCACTTGCAGGTGCATCGCCTGTGTTCTTGATGCTAATGGTTGCAATGATCTTGTCATTTCTCTTAACAGTCATACGGTCAACGTCTGTTGAAAGTTCTAGCACCGCATTTTTCTTTGGCACTTCTTGAACCTCAGGTGCTGTTACTGTCACAGTTGGTGTAGTTGACAATGCCTGTGGAAACACCTGATTTGCGCTGTTTGAAAATGTGGCTGTGCTTGACTTAAGTGTAAACGTGCCTGCTTCTGTTGCCTTTAGCATGTAAACAAATATCGTTTGCGATGCTCCAATATCCAACGACATTGGACCAGTCTGTTCAGGAAGTATATTTTTATCCAGTATGAAATGTTCCTGCTTTGGATCTGAGAATATAACATTTGTTGCTTTGTCATCACCTGTGTTCTTTGCGGTGACAGTGACTGTTATGATATCACCTATCATAATGTTACTTTCATCAACGGTTTTTGTTAATTCTATGACAGGAGTTCCTGAGTAGGTGGCATATTCATGTCCACCGTTTACAATCCCTGTTGAGTATACATCCACATTTTTGACTGTAATTAGAACATTTGCTCTATTTATTACGCCACTGCTGACAGACAATAATTTTAATTCTATTTCACCGTTTTCAAGAGCAAATTTGAATGACTCGTTGATGCCAATCATCTTATCATATATTGGTTTATCAGCACCATTTTTATATACTTTAAAAACGGCGAGTTTATCTGAAAGAAAAACATCTGTGACATCAATTACATAATTATTAATTTGATATCCATCGCCTTGTATGATATTTTCTTCGTAATATTCAACACTTGCAGACGCACTTCCTGCCAGCGTCATCAAAAGTATCAATGAACACAAAACAAGTAAAAAAATCCTGCTTAACCTAATCATTTTCCCTCAACAATCCAAAAATCACTTATCATAATATCAATCGTTTTTTACATATGATTGCATGTATAATATGCAGGTTTAAATATAAACTTTATGACTATAGTCTCAATCGTCTGACATCGAAAATTCAAGACTTACATCAATCCACTGCGCTTTGTGGATAAGTGAACCCATGGAGATAACATCGACACCTGTTTTTGCATACTCGATAACATTATCCTGATCGATCCCGCCTGATGCTTCGATGATAACGGAGTCTCGAAGTCCTTTTCGCTTCAACATCTCTACGGTTTGAATCACCTCTCCAGGCTCCATATTGTCCAGCATGATGATGTCAACACCCATACTTGCAGCAAGGATTGCATCATTTGTAGATTCCACTTCAACTTCGATCTTTTGTGTGAAACTTGCCATTTTTTTGGCGGATTTGATGGCGTTTTCAATCCCCATCATCTTAATGTGATTATCTTTTAGCATTATAGAATCAGAAAGATTGAACCTGTGTGCATCCCCTCCGCCTGCAACTACAGCCATCTTTTCAAATTTGCGGATGCCGGGTGTTGTTTTTCTTGTACATGCAATACGCACCTGCGAAAATGGTTTCACTTTGTTGACACAACTGCGTGTCAATGTCGCTATGCCTGTAAGATGTCCCAGAAAGTTCAGTACAAGTCTCTCTGCACGGAGAATTGACACCGTACTGCCGCGAAGGGTGAATATCACGTCACCTGCAAGGACATCATCACCGTTTGAATAAACGGTCTGTGCATGGATATTGAAATAATCAAAGAATGCATTGGCCACATCAAGGCCTGCAAGTGTGCAGTCCTGTTTTGTGAAGATGGTTGCATCTATAATTTCATCCGGCACGATTGTGCATGATATATCATTATATCCGAGATCTTCATCAATGAATTGTTCAATTTCACGAATAAGCATCCATTCACCACATCTACTTTATGTCTCAAGAGATTTATATGCTTTCAATTGATATTGAAGTAATAACTAATCAGTAATAAAATGATGGAACCGTTATCAATTTTGTACTATATTTTTGTACTATATAAGAGCGTAAAAGAGCGTAATTAACATGTTTAAGGTAGGAGTTGTCGGATGTGGTGCGATCGGTGCTGAAATATGCAAGGCGATCGATGAAGGTTCAATGGGTGTCGAATTGTATTCGATCTATGACAGGAATGATGAAAACATAGCAGCTGTAAAAACACAGTTGAAGAACATGAACCCACAGATACTCGACATTTCAGAGATGGTACAACATGCTGACCTTATTGTTGAGGCTGCATCACAGGCGGCAGTGCCTGAAGTTGCTTTAACTGCACTAAATGCCGGATGCGATGTTATGATCATGAGCATTGGTGCATTTGCTGATAAAAAACTCCGCGATACGATATTTGGTCTTGCAAAAGATAAGGGTTGCAAAGTGTATCTTCCATCCGGTGCAATAGTCGGGCTTGATGGATTGAAATCTGCCATGTCCGCAGAAGTATATTCGGTTACTCTTACCACACAAAAACCTCCGCGTGGTCTTGCAGGTGCTCCATATATTGTCCAGAATAATATTGACCTTGATAAGATCACAAGCAGGACTGTAATATTTGAAGGAACTGCAAACGAA
>JAUSPM010000244.1 GCA_030655675.1 Methanosarcinaceae archaeon
AATTGGGATTGGAGTTTTGGAGTTCCGAGCGATGTATTTGATTATTATAACAATATGGAAAGAAAAGAAAATCCATCTATTGAATATGTCACCTATAATGATCCAACAATAAGAAGTTTAGCTGAGGGATTAGAACAAAGAGCTGAAGAAAATGAGTACAGTAAGGCGGAATTTGCAACTGCTTTTGTTCAAAATCTTCCTTATCTAGAAGATGCTTATACAAGATATGATGAGTATCCTAAATATCCCATACAAACTCTAGTAGATGGTAGTGGTGATTGTGAAGATAGTTCATATCTAGCAGCCGCATTAATTGCAGCTATGAATATCGATGTAATTTTAATTCATCCTGAAGGTCATTTAGGTATCGGAATATGGTGTGATGGATGTTATGGCACATATTGGGAAATTGAAGGACGAAAATATTACTATTTAGAAACAACGAATCCAAATTGGGAAATGGGTGAATGTCCAAGTGATATTTCAAGTGCTAAATTATATAGTGTGTTCAACCGAGTATGAACATGGCATCCCACAATAACTATCCTTGTACTAAATAGTACCAGATCTTCACATACTTAAATAAAACGATTTCTTGCTTTGAATGCTGAGCCGGTTACAACCCTTACCCAAATCCCATGTGTGGAGTTTTGTGTATAAAATACGTCCTGTGTAGAAAAAAAACTACATAAATGACATGATGATTAACACACCTTGCCCGACAAATCCCGCAAATACAGGGATCGCAAGGTTGTCGTCGATCTCACCGACCACGGTTTCAACTATGGTTGCTGTAAGTGCCATGATAAGAGCAACAAACCAGTTACCAAGAAAGGCATATCCGATACAAAAGTCCACCACAAATTCGGCAGCACATCCTTCAAGTGACTTACCGTTGTAGATGCGCATCTTGCCAAATGCCTTTCCAATAAGTGCAGCACTCATGTCTCCGAAGGTTGTCATAAGAATTGCAGCATAGGCAATCGTTTCGCTGAAAACGGAAATTGAAATTATCGCTCCCATTGTGAAAAATACATAACCTGCAAGTTGTGATTTTTCTTTTTCCCTAAACAGGAAATGAAATAATGGTATCTTCATGCCGTGTTCAAGCCTGAAATGTTCGATCACAAGAATGATTATAAGATACGTAATAAGGAAAGCCAAAACCGCCTGTTTGCCTGCGTAGGCATAGATCAGGATAATGAGAACAGAGGTTAAGTGGATGCTTTTTCGTAATAGTTCATCGACAAGTCCTTTGGATGCCATTGGACATCATTTGGGCTTTATTAGTATATAAAAAAATGGTATTTGTTTAGTGAGTTTTGGATGCCATTTTCGTGGAATATATGATTTTCAAATTATATAGTACGGTTAGCATATACTCTTTTTTTGCAAGCATAAATGTATCTTCGAACTTACTATAAAAGTAGGAAAAGAGGGTCATTGGTGTGGGAATGCGCCGCCTGCGGCGGTTGTATTGGTTTTAGATTCAGATATAATCATCTCATTTATGCAAATATCTTACCACCGATATACAAAAAATGATATGCATTTAACAGATGCACTCTGAGTCAAGTGTACGAAGATATGTGATATGAAGTGTATGCATTGTGCATACAATATCATACCGCCATACAAAATTTATTTCTCAACAAAACGCTTGTACATCCTTGCCTGGAAACCATGATACTTTGCAAATCCTTCAGCGTCCTTTTGATCTATTGACAAACTGTCAAATGAAACAAGTTCTTTTGAATACAAAGCATATGGAGATGTGCGTGCAAGTATACTTACGCTGCCTTTGTACAATTTAACCGTGACTGTACCAGCCACGCGCTCTTGTGTTTTGTCAATGAATGCATTGAGGTCGGCATATAGTGGCTCATCCACAAGACCGGAATATGCAAGTTCCGACCACTGCGCATCAACCATTGCCTTGAATTTAAGTTCAGCACGGGTAAGTACCAATTTCTCAAGATCCCTGTGAGCAGCCAACAGAACTGATGCTGCAGGATGTTCGTAATTTTCGCGCGCTTTTAGTCCAAGTACACGATCCTCGATCATGTCAGTACGCCCGACCCCATGAGAACCGGCAATTTTGTTAAGCCGTTCGATCAACTTTACTCCACCAAGGTTTTCACCATCAATGGACACTGGGACGCCATTTTCAAACCCGACAACTAATATCTGTGCACCTGGTGCACTTTCAGGTGATACTGTCCACTCATATATTTCCTCAGGAGGAATGTAACTTGGATCTTCCAGTTTACCACCTTCAATGCTCCGGCTCCAGATGTTCTCATCAACACTCCATGGTTTAGCTGTTGTCACAGACACAGGAATACCATGCTTTTTAGCATATTCGATCTCCCATTCGCGAGTCAGGTTCATATCCCGCATAGGTGCAAACACATCCATATCAGTAAGCCTGAACACTGCCTCAAAACGCAACTGGTCATTACCCTTTCCGGTACATCCATGCGCAAGCGCACTCGCACCTTCTTTTATTGCGATCTCTACAACCTTTTTAGCGATCAATGGGCGTGCAATGGATGTGCCCATTACATATCCCTCATAATCCCCGTTTGCTTTGATAAGTGGAAAAATATAATCCCGAACAAACTCATCCCGAACATCGAGGGTATAGTGCATATCGCTAATTTTCTTAGCCTTCTCTTCTGCTTGTGCAATATCTTCACGTGGTTGCCCAACATCCACTGCGACTGTTATAACCTCATCGCAGCCATACTCTTCCTTTAAAAGTGGAATGCAAACTGATGTGTCCAATCCACCTGAATACGCCAATACTACTTTCTTTGACATGATATCATTTCCTTGAATAATTTGTATGAATAATTATGAAATGTATTATTGAGTTGTGATTACATATTGTATGCACAATGTCATAAACAATGTTATGAGCATGAGATCCAATGCAATTTCAAATTGTTATACCTTGCGACCACACTAATATACTCATCGCCATAAACCTGCGTATACATATCATAAATAGACTATAAGCATTGCGATGCATACATAGACTGGCATAACGAATGCAATCAATCTGAGTTACAAACTCCTGATAAACAGTTTCACAATAAGCACAACCAACAATAGAGAAATTATGATAACTGAAACAATCACAAACGTCGAATTGTTTCCGAGTATCTCTTCAATTACACCCCCAATAGAATCAGTATCGACAGTATCTTCATCAGCATCAGCATCTTCAGTGGGGATATATTCAATCTGTACGTCACTGTTTCCAAGCGACATAACCCATATATTGTAATTCCCATCTTCATTTGAAACATATACTATCTTTTCACCATCAGGTGACCATGCAGGATTTTTCTGTTCAGAAACATCCGATGTTATCTGAAGAGCGCCGGTACCATTAGAATTCATTAACCAAATATCAGAATTTCCACTGCGATCAGAGCCAAAAACGATTTTGGAACCATCCGGGCTAAAGAAAGGATCAGCATTGTTGAATTCATCATCAGTCAACTTTTTAATGCGAATTCCTTTACGATCAGTTGTCCAGATATCCCCTTCTGACGAGTAAACTATACTTTCCCCATCTGGACTCCATGCAGGTGCAAATTCATCCGCAGGAGCGTCTGTGATCCCCACAATGTTCGAGCCATCGACATCCATCGTCCGGAGGTCGTAATTACCAGACAATTTTGAGATGTATACAATAGTAGTACCATCAGGACTTACTGCAGGTGCCCGCATATCTGCATTCTTAGTCAACTGAACTCTTTTAGAACCATCCACATCTACCACATGAATGCTAATGAATTTTGAATAAATGGGGCTAACATATTCAGATGCAAAATATATCTTGGAACCGTCATCATTAAAACAAGGCTCGCCATCCCAGATCACACTGCCAAACACCTTTTTTTGATTCGAGCCGTCTGCATTCATAGTCCATATATCTTGATCAGATGAAAATACGATCTTTTTTCCATCAGGACTCCATGCGGGAGCACCTTGATTAGTACCATTTGTAATTTGCACGTTTTTTTCAACAACAACCGCACTTGCTATGGAAGACATTAGTATAGCAGCAAATAGAATAATAAATGTATAATGCAAAAAAGATATTCTATTAAAGTTATGTTTTAATTGCGTCATAATAAATATATTATATATTAAGGAACTCTTTAATCTTTTGATTCAAAGTTTGACTTAGCACTTTACCATCAACCTTACCTCTGAATTCACTCATGACTACACCCATCAAGGGCCCAACCGCAGCCATACCCTTTTCCTTCACAAAGTCCTTACGGTCATTGACAATTCCTTCAATGAACTCCTCGATCTGCGTTATGTCAATGTTACCAAGACCAAGACTGGAAACTGCATCTTCTGCACTCATTGTAGGATCTTCTGCAAAAGCCCGCAGCAACTTTTCAATTCCCTCTTTTGCGATGGCACCGTTTGAAACAAGATCAAATATTTGTATGAAATGTTCATACATGATATGTTCTACTGCCACACCATCTCGTTTTAGTTCAGAAACCGTGCCAGTTAATGTACGAACTATCAAAGTAGCACTTACAATATGATCATCTGCAAATCGCGCGACAAGATCCTCGAACAATGGCAGGTCTTTTGAATATACGATACTGTCTGCAAATTCCTTATTCAGGCCAAACTCGTTTTCGAACCGCTTTGCGCGTTCTGTCAACAATTCGGGGATTTCGATCGAACTAAAGTAATCCGCAGATATCTCGACCTGAGGCACATCCGTTTCAGGATACATCCTTGCAGCACCGGGAAGAGGACGCATGTACGCAGTATTACCATCAGGAAGTGCACGGCGCGTCTCCTCAGGCACAAATTTAAGTGACTCCTTTGCGCGTATAATAACGGCTTCCATAGCACCACGCGCACGTTTTTCCACATCAGCAACCATAACAACCGCGTCACCACTCTGTGCACCAACTGCATTACGAAGAGATTCGACTTCCATTTCAGTTATGCCATAACTTGGAAGTTCATCAGTATGGAATATACCGCCAACACCTGATGTTTTGGCACGGTCTGAAAACTCGGTGCCAAGCCGTCGACCGGACTGTATCTCCCTGCCGATCTGCCCCTCAAATTTCGGAAGAAGTACTGCAAGCACTTTTCCTTTTTTAAGTGCTTTTTTGATGACCGTTGACTGCGTATTCTCAAAAATACCAGTGACATCAAATATCTCATCACAGACGGATGCGCCCTTCTCGACAAGTTCATCCATTATGGCAAGAAGATTCACCTGTCGCTCAACCTCATTTTCAACAATAGTCTCAATAAGATCAAGGGCTTGCACACCTTTAGCCTCAACACGAGCACCTCTTGCTATAGAAATATTGACATCCTGCCTGATCGTACCCAATCCTCGTTTGACCCTGCCTGTCGAACGTAAAAGCATACCGATCTGCTTCGCAGTTTCCTTTGCATGAGCAGGCGAGACAATATCCGGCGCAGTTCCGATCTCAACAAGCGGAATACCAAGACGGTCAAGTGAATAATAGACTGAGTCCCCAATTTCTTCTATTTTCTGTGCAGCCTCTTCTTCGAGACACAGGACATCCACACCAACTTTTCCTTCCGATGTTTCAAGATATCCACCATTGGCAAGGAATGCAGTTCTCTGAAAACCGGATGTATTGGACCCGTCAACCACGATCTTTCGCATCATGTGCAATTGGTCAACCGGGTGCATATTGAAAAGTTTAGTAATGGAAAGTGCAATATCAAGGGCTTCCTTGTTTAACTCTCGAGGCGGCTCATCATCATTCTCAACAAGACAGGTCGTATCATACGCTTTGTAAACATACTTACGTTTTACTTTTGTCTGCTCCAATGCCGCGCGATCAGTCTCACCCATTTCACTTGCAGTTGGACGCAGGTATCTGAAAAACTCAAAGTTCGACTCATCCGTGTTGCGTATTTTTGTTGGACTATCACAGAATAATTTCTCTTTTGAATCCAATTGCTGGTGAATTTCAAGTCCGCACTTCAACCCAAGTTCAACGTAGTCGAATTTTTTGCTCATGGTGGATCACGTATAATATTAATTTGATTATTTTCATTTAGTATTCAGTAAATAGTTTAGTCATCAAACCGCCTGCGCATGTATAAAGTTATTGATAAATCTACATATCAATTTGCTTTTTTCATATGTTTAATTACCGCAGCCCTTGCTTCATCAGCCGGTTTGCATTCCCATGTACGCCTTATTTTCACATTCTTAAGAGCAGGCATTGCTTTTTCAATGCGTTCCCTCGCAGCATTTAACAGCGATTCGTCAAATTCAGGCATCACAACCTCTACATGTTCACGTGGTGGCTCTTTCTCAACTTTAAGCGTTCTGGAAATGTCAGGAATATTACGTTTTGATGTCACCATAGATCCAACTGCATCCTTCCACTGCGAAGCCCATGGTGAATCCGGGATCTCCGTATGATTCACTTTATCGCGCGAAACACGCATCACATCAACATGGCACGCATTGACACATGCACCGCAATATGTGCAGTAATCTTCTTTAATTGCGATCTTCTTGCCAGTATCTTCCGGAACATACCAAAGGTGTGAGGGGCACACATTGAAACACCCATGACAGCCCTGCGGGTCACACTTATCGATGTTACCTTCAACAAGTACGAGTTCACCTTCAAACGGTTTTTTCACATCAACAGCATCATAAGGACAAACTGCTTTACACCATGTGCACCTGGTGCACTTTTTGTCATCAACAGTTATATTTCCCTCGATAGATGGTGCTTCGCAAGGTCGCTCACCCTTTACACGTATCGCATCCTCTGGACATAGATCCTGGCACAGAACACAATAATCACACTTATCCTCATCAACTAATATCTGTTGAAATGGTGTGAGATCTGTCGGTGTTGGCTCACGTTCGACCATGATAAAAGCATCGCAGAACTTTGCACATATACCGCAAAAATTGCATTTATCCATGTCGATCTCGATCTCACCTTTTGCATCTTTCTTAAAAGGTGCGATCTCCTCTTTTTTCTTGAACGTAAATTCAACCTCTATCGCATCTTCAGGACATACTGCTTCGCACAAAACACACGGCAGGCACTTTTCATTGAACTTAACATACGAATCATACACCGGATAATTATCCTCATCCGGCAGTTCTCCTTCAAATTCCATATTGAATGCATGAACAGGACAAAAATTCGCACACATACCGCAAAATGTACATTTTTCAAGGTCCATCATGACAGGTGGTGCATCCATACCTGTTGCGATCTCGTGCATGGGACCCAGTTCAAGTGCTTTTGTCGGGCACAATCCAACACAGATGCCACACCCTGTGCAGCGTTTATAATCATAATCCAATATCTTTTTTGACTTTTCAGTAATCTGGCTATAAATGAAATGTGACTCCTGAATATCCATATCCTTCGTGACAGTGATAGTTTCATCGCCAGCATCCGAAATATCAGGAACTACATCCATATCCTCGGTCATCCGGAATCCTCCAAGATCTCAGACCCGATCGGACCCAGTTCTGTAAGTTCATCAACAAAACTTTGGATCGACTTTGCAAATCTCTCGCCTTCCGCTGCCGATATCCATTCAACCTTGAGCCGCTTTGGACTTAGCCCAATGTCTTCCAGCACCCCTTCAAGAGCATGCATCCTGTGCTTGGCATTGTAATTCCCATGCAGGTAATGGCACTCACCAAGCCTGCAGCCTGCAACAAGCACACCATCTGCACCCTCTTTAAGTGCTGAAAGAACGAAATTTGAATCAACCCTTCCGGAACACATAGTCCTGATTATCCTGACATTTGTAGGATACTGGATACGGGATGTCCCTGCAAGATCGGCGCAGGCATAACTGCACCAGTTACAGAGGAATGCAACAATGAGCGGGAACTCATCCTTTACCTCTAATGCCGCATGTACCTGTGCAAGTATCTGCTCATCAGTATAATTTCGCATACATATCGCATCTTCAGGACAGGCGGCACTGCAAGCACCGCATCCTTGGCACGAAATTTCATCCACAACAGCCTTTTTATCAACTACATGTATCTTACCGAATTTGCACACATCCTCGCATATTTTACATCCGATACACTTATCCGAATCTACATGCGCACTTAATGGATCAGTCTCAAGTTCACCTTTATTCAGAAGCCTTACAACCCTGGATGCTGCTGCACCGCCTTGTGCGATCGCAACCTGTATCTCTTTTGGACCGGATGCGCATCCTGCAATGAAAACACCATTAACATGAGAATCAACTGGACGCATTTTAGGATGTGCAATTGAAAGGAATCGGTCAGTTCTACGGGCGAGATTCAGCAATTTGGAAACATTATCATCCACATTTGATTCCATTCCTGTCGAAAGAACTACAAGATCATACGACTCCTCACATATCTCGCATTCAAGAGTGTCCTCAAACCTGAGCATAGGATTGCCTTCCCTGTCTTCAGTTACTTCTGCAACCTTTCCGCGAATGAAATCAATACCCATTGATTGTGTTCGCTCATAATATTCCTCGTACATCTCGCCTGATGCACGAATGTCAATATAATGGATCGTGATCTCAGTGTCTGGATATCGTTCCTTGAGCAATTGGGCATTCTTTATTGCTGACATGCAACATACACGCGAACAATATGGATTGTCAACAGTCGAATCTCGCGACCCGACGCACTGGATAAATGCGACACGTTTTGGGATCTCACCACTGGATGGAACTACAACTTTTCCTCGCGTTGGACCTGAAGCATTGAGCATACGCTCAAGTTCCATATTCGTGATCACATCAGGATAAATGCCATATCCATACTCTTCCTTGCGTGAGGCATCAAATAACTTGTATCCTGTTGCTACAATGATCGCACCGGCCGAAAGTGAGAACTGTTCTTCCTTTTGATCATAATCGATCGCATCTGCCGGACATGCCTGTTTGCAAAGTCCGCACCCTACGCAATATTCGCTGTCAATACAAACAACCTGCGGCACAGCCTGCGGGATTGGCATGTAGATCGCTTTTGCTTTTCCAAGACCGAAATCGAATGGATTTGATATCTCTATAGGACAGACGCGGGCACATTCTTCAGCACAGCCTTTGCATTTGTCCTCGGAAACATATCGAGGCTTTTTTACCCCTTTTATCTGAAAATTGCCAACAGAACCAGTTATGTCTGTTATTTCGGAAAATGTAAAAAGATCGATATTCGGATGGTTTTGCACATCCGTCATTTTGGGTGCCAACACACAGATCGAGCAATCATTTGTCGGGAACACTTCGTTTAGAAGTGCCATTTTGCCACCAATGGTTGGTTCTTTTTCAACCATGTAAACATGGAATCCGCTGTCTGCAAGATTTAGTGCTGCCTCAATACCAGCAACACCGCCACCGATTACAAGAACATCCTTGTTCACCTTTATTATCTTGTTCTTTAATGGCTCAAGCAATCTTGCCTTGGCAACGCCCATTCTTGTCAGGTCGAATGCTTTTTGAGTGGCCATCTGGGGATCATCCATGTGAACCCAGGAAACCTGCTCCCGAATATTGACGATCTCAAGAAGATATGGATTCAATCCTGCCTTTTCAAGAACTCTCTTAAATGTCTGCTCATGCAAACGGGGGGAACATGCAGCAACTACAACACGATCGATATCATGTTTTTTTATGTCTTCAACGATCGACTCCTGCCCGGAATCAGAACACATGAACTGGATATCTGAGACAATAGCAACGTCTGCAAGTTCCTCAGTTTTCTTACGCAAGGTATCGATATTTATGACGTTTGCAATGTTCAGGCCGCAGTGGCAGATGTATACTCCGATTCGCATGTGTGGGACTCCTTCTCGTAGGTGTTTGATATGCTTAAATAGTGATATACTTTTGGATATTTTAGTGATAACTGCAAAGAACGTCATGCTGTTGCATTAATAATAACAATAAAGTGTCTTTAACCTCTGGTTGTGTATTAGTTTGTCAAAACCATGCAAACGTTTATATGCGATGAATTACTATGTAAAGTTGGTGATAATAAATGTCCGTAACACTCAATTACAACAAATGTGATAGTGCCCCAGCCTGTGTTGGTGCAAGAGTATGCCCTACAAATGCAATGACATATGACCTTTCAGCAAGGAAACCTGTTATTGATGAATCATTGTGCATAGACTGTAATATTTGTGTACAGTCCTGCCCACATGGTGCAATTCAGGAAGTACGCGCATAATCTACACATTTTATTACATAGAATTACATAAAATCAATTCCGATCAAAGCGATTGGAATTGATCTATTCCAATTTGTTCGGAGATGTATGCATAATGTATGGAATATGCACATATCTGCTAATATAAACATACATATAATTAAGTATATTAAATAAAATGGATATTTAATTATACATTATATGCTTTTTATTGTAGCATATATTTTATAAATATATAGTGCGAGTTAATCCGAGCATAGCGAGAATTTTCTCGTTGCGAATCCCTATTCACATATTCAGATCAAACCATTCGCAAGATACATAACTGTTTATTCCAATTAATGTTTATATTTCACACTATTTTTTAAACAAAAAGCAGGCATATCCATGGTACCAGGGAATATTATTGACAATATTGGCCAAATATTTAGAAAAAAGCCAACAAGAGTAGGCACAATAGATGTTGGTGATGAAAAAATAAAAATCGAAACCATCGGCATCAACCTCTACAAAGTAAATACTGCCGGATTTGTTGAAATTATAAATTCCGGAATGCCAGTCATTATAGATTGCTATACCGAATGGTGCGGGCCTTGCAAAATGATCAATCCGATATTTGCAAAACTGGCTTTAGAGTTTGATGGGAGAGTCAAGTTCATCAAAGTTGACCTTGATGAAGCCCCGACAATCGCCAAACACTTTGAAATAAGAGGAGTGCCAACTCTTATGCTGATCAAGGACGGGGTAAAAATTAAGTCTATGGTAGGATATTCTGGGGAAGGAAAGATAAGGCGTACTGTTAATAAAATGCTGGAAATGGAAATTGATCAATTTGATTTAAATTTATAATTAATAATTCGGAGTATAAATATGAGTGAACATGATAAACTAAAGGAACAAATGTATGCATGGACTGCTAAATATGCAGAAAAGAATGGATACAAAGTTAATCCTGAAAAAGAGATATACGATATTGTCATCGACGGACTTGTCATAAATAAGGAAAAATATGGCAAGCAATACTGCCCATGCCGAATTGTCACCGGTGATGAAGAGCAGGACAAGAAAATAATATGTCCTTGTATTTACCACAAAGACGAGATCGAAAAGGACAACATGTGTCACTGTGCGCTGTTCTTTAAAGATTGAATTTATAAAATACATATACATTAAATAACTGTGTTCAGCAAAATATTCCTGTTTTGAATGGGTGCTGCACATAACTATGAAAAGGTGAGAACAATGGCAAATGCAATGGAAATATACAAACTTCTTCCAAAGACCAACTGCAAGGAATGTGGTAAATCAACTTGCATGGCATTTGCAGTCTCGCTTTTATCACGTGAATTGACAGTTGATGATTGTCCCCCCCTTAAAGAGGATAAATTAAAAGCAAACTATGGCAAATTGTCAGATCTGATAACACCTGCACAAGGGGCTTCAGAATCAGGAATGATCGTGCATGAAGACAAGTGTTTTGGGTGTGGCAATTGTGTTGTAGCATGTCCGGTCAATGTTGCAGACGACCCTCACGGTGCAGGCATTGGACGAGCACCAACAAGCGACAAAGTCATCCTGCGTGTTAAAGATGGTATCGTTAGAACATCAAATGTACAGGAATGCCGACGTTTTGGAAAGGATAAGATCCTATGTAATGGATGCATTGTGACATGTCCGACAGAGGCGATCGAGTTTGTATGATGCGTATGAAATTGTATGAATGTGTATGAATGTGTATGATTTATCTGGCCCACTGTGAGAACTATGCTGTATGAAACGTCAATCGATGGTGATCTTGTTGAATGAAAACTACCACGTATGTACCGGATGCGCACTGCTTTGTGATGATATTGAAGTTATAACTGACGGCAAAAAGATAACCGAAGTTAAAACAGCATGCCGGAAAGGCGTATCGCGTATGAAAGGATGCAACGAGCCGATGTCACCTACAGTTGATGGACAGCAAGTCGATATTGATGTTGCAATCAGTGCAGCAGCAAACATACTGAAAAATTCAAAATCACCATTGATCTTTGGACTTGGCAATTCAACCGACGGCGCGCAAAAAAAAGCGATTGAACTTGCAAAGCAGGTTGGTGCAGTATTGGACGACACATCATCATTTTGCCAGGGACCTACACTTGAAGCCATTTTTAATGACAGGATCAAGTCCTGCACACTTGATGATGTGCGCAACAAAGCGGACGTAATTGTTTACTGGGGTGCCGACCCTTCAAATTCACATCCAAGGCATCTTTCCAAATTCTCATATTTTCCGCGTGGGCAGGAAAGACAACGCGGCTGGGAAGAAGACCGCACAATGATAACAATCGATATCAGGAAATCCCACACTGCAAAGATCAGTGGAGATAAGTTCTACCAGATCCCATTGCAGATGGATGCGGAGTTCATTGATGCACTTATTGACGCACTATCCGGCAAGGTTCCTAAAGTATCGTTTGAGTTTGATCCAAAACGGATACTCGAACTTGCAAATATTCTGAAAAAAGCCAAATTCGGCACCATTTTTGTAGGTCTTGGACTTGTATATTCTCTTGCTGACATGGAGCCTGTGGTGAGATTAATGGATAAGTTGAATGAAGTATCCAACTTTCATCTTATTCCGATGGTTGGTCACTACAATATGCGAGGGTTCAACCAAAACCTGTTCAATGAAACTGGATATCTCAACCGTGTAAAATTCGAAAAAGGAAACAGCACCGATGTTCAACACGGCGCAGAATTTTCAATTGTAGAATCATTGAACAACAAAACCGTAGATGCCGCACTGATAATTGGAACTGACCCACTTTCAAGCCTGCCGCGTTCTGTTGCAGAACATCTTCTGGATATACCAGTCATTACAATTGACCCATGCGAGACATTTACATCCAGAAAGGCAAAGGTGACAATTCCGTCTGCCCTTAGCGGCGTTGAGTGTGGCGGAAGTGCAGTCCGCATGGATGGCGAAGAAGTGAAGTTTGAGCCGATAATTGATGTTAAAGATCAAACGATCCGCCCCTCGGATGAAGAGATACTTGCCCGAATAATGGAGGCATTATAATGGGATTTGGACAATTCCTTGCTGCACCTGAACACAAGGTCACAATCGTTACTTACAGGGACATCTTCCAGAGTGCAGTCATGGAAGAGGGGCGATTTAGTGAAGAATACCTCAAACTCTCGGCTGTGATCAAGATGGATGCTGCGGATATCAAGAAACTGGATGTAAAGGTAGGGGACACCGTACTTGTCAAGAACAAGGACAATAATGGAAAAGTAATAGTTAGGGTCGAGAGTTCCGGCTACGATTCACATTCAGGGATTGCATACATGCCCAACAGCCCCTGGTCCAATGCACTTGTAGATGCTGATACAGGCGGTAGCGGAGTGCCACGATATAAGAACATTGAAGCCATGGTATCAAGTGCAAAGGGCGAGAGTATTACTGGCATTGATGATTTTTAATTGTATATAATTTGTAAAATTATGTACTTCGAGTTTTTAGCCATAATGTCACACCGACCGATTCCCACACCACAAGGACGAGCGAAGCAGATCGGGACGGGCACAACAGATAATTTACTATTTACCTTCAATTTTTCCGAACTCATCATCAATAAGTTTCTGCATTGCTGTAGCTTCGTCATGTGTCATTGTTCCAGCTACATCACGCATATCTTTTTTGTCAGGAATCTGAGAAAAAAATCGCAACCAACCTCTCATGTTCATTAAGACCTTCTGTGGTACAGGATAGATGTGCTCCGTCTTAATCAAGTGAGAAGCATAATTGAGTGCAGCTAAAACATCTTCGTTCTCAAGTTGAGGATATTTATCTATAATCGTTTCATGTGACCAATCGTTTCCCAGCAATTCAAGAATAAATTCCACTGAGAGACGTGTTCCCTTAATGATGGGTTTCCCGCCTAAAATAGCGTGGTCAATAACGATCCTGTCATTATATTTCATTATGATCTACTTAATAATAAAAGTTATATTTTATTTAAGCATATCCCAAAAACCGCCGAAAGAATCGAAAAGCACCTGTTAATCAGACAGCAATTTAGCGGTGAAATCAGAATTTGCAAATCCCAAATCGCGAGCAATATTTTCAAAACCCTGCATGGATTTTTTTGCAAAATTCCTGTCATCTAAAATGAATTCAATTGGTTTAATTTCTTCTAAATTTGTCATCAATTCTTGAAAAATTCGATCGTCATTTGTGTCTTTGAAGTAAACTTCTGTGAGTGATTTCTTCACAGCGTTTAGACGGTCTAAATTAAGAGAGATCATTTCAAAATTTGGATGTAACTCTTCAATTTTTAGAAAAATTGACCCCGATAGATTAATTGAAAGTTCTGATAAAAAAGTTGGAAGTCCATCGATCTCGTTCTCTCTTAAAAAAAGAGATGTTTCATGGAAAACCAAATCCAGAAAATTTGCCAGCCCGGGTTTTGCAATTTTCATTTTTTTGAACTGTTCGATTAATAGATATTGGGAATCGAATGTACTAATTTTTGAGATATGATATATATCAGGTAATAACCTTATAATTTCTGCCATAATTTCATTAATCTTATTTCTCAAAACATTATGTGATTCTTTTAAAGCCGAGTTACATAAAAACAATTGATCATTTCGTTTGTTGTTCATCAAATCCATTGATGGCTCATGAATTCGATCTTTTGAATTGATCAAACCTATGATTATATTTGTATCAATTGAAAAATTCATTTCAAGCCTCTATAGCTTCAAAAACAGCATTATAATTTCTGGGAATTGTTTCCAAATCAAGATTATACATACTTAATTCGGTCACATCATTTTGAAGATCGTCAAAAGAAATCTTTCCCCTATGAAAGGCTTCAATTCTTAAGAGTGAAATGTTTATCTTGAGCCATAAATTGACATTATCCACTTTTTTTGTGGCATCTTTTATTAGTTCCAGGATTAAAAAGAAACTTTGATCCAGAACTAACAATTGCTTCGTATCTTCATTTTCATCCCACATTTTAAAACGAATTTCATCTCTTATAGATGATAGTCTACCATTCAATTTTCTTAAAACAATTCTGTAAAGTTCGGTTTGTTGATGTGGCTCTAAGTTTGTTGAAAATGATTTTAATTTCTTAAATGATTCATTGAAATTCTTCATGTGAGACATTTGTTCTTCGAGTTTAATTTCGATTTCTTCAATGTCTTCTTCGTAAATATTGATTGAAACAATGTCTGTCAAAGCATTCAACAATTTCTCACGAGTATCATAATAAATTCTTATAATTTGGTCCAATTCTTTCTGAATCTGATATAGTCTATGCATCGATCGTAAATAATCAACGGTACCCACTACTGGTCGCATTGCCCATGTAATACTCTCAAATATATCTGATGAATAAACATCAAGGATAAAGTTGATTGATTTAAATTGATTATTATTGGAATAATAATTGACCATGATGACTTTTTCCTTTACTTTCTTAAACCAACTTTATATTTCAAGATTATTTAAGTTTGTTGTAAGTTTTTCAGTGTATCTACACCGGCAACTGGATGAAGAGTCGGTTTACATTCCATGTATTATTGTCTTGAAACAATAATAACTCATCCACTAACAACCTCACCTTCAATTCCAAAAATAAGCCGATCATATCTAGCGGTATTGATCATTACAAGATAACATTCCCATTAGTTAAGCTTGGGGAATCTTCGGAGATAAGGGAGAAAGGACACCATAAAAGACACTATAAATTCATTATACGACAACGAGCGCATCGTTTTTGAAGAAATGCAAATCCATCCGAAAGTCACTGCAAATGAACTTTCGGAGAAGCTTGACATTAATCCACGACACCCATCTCCACTTCAAACCCAAAAACCGCCGAAAGAATAGAAAAGCGCCTGCAACCCCCAAACCACAAGGCCGGGCGGAGCAGATCAAGACGAGCAATAAGGGGACAGATGACGGAGATTTACCAGCCACAAACGTCTAACCCTTCAACATGCTTAAAATGGGCATCCCGACTAAGAAGTGGGACTTTGAGCTCTAAACATGCGGCTGCAATCCATATGTCATTTTCAGGAATAGGAGTTCCTTTATTTTTAAGATTGAAACGCACTCTAGCGTAACGTGTGGTAACTGCTTCATCAATCTGCATGACAAGAGAATATGCTGCGAATTTTTTTATGATTTGTTCATTGTATTTAGTCTTCCCACTGTTCAAAGCGCCGTAAAGAAGCTCACCCAGAACAGTAACCGGTAAAATAATTACATCTGCTTCATCTATTAATTCACACACTTCATTAATGCCTTCCCTATAGGCAATTACAGCGTTGGTATCAACAGCTAATCTACCATTCGCCTTCAATTTTTTCGAACTCCTCATCAATAAGGTTCTGCATTGCTATAGCTTCATCATGTGTCATTGTTCCAACGAGATCACGCAGCCCTTTTTTGACAGGAATCTGGGAAAAGATCGCAACCATCCTCTCATGTTCCTTAAGACCTTCAACATGTCCAAGCGGTTTAAAAACGTTATCTTCATACACAACTTCTATGGCTATTGTCATAATATTGTTTCATTCCTATTGTGTTAATAATTAACATTCGATTTCATAATATATAACCTGTTGCCGCCATTTTGTGAACTGCCCCTCCCTGTTGCTATGCGACGAAGATGGAACTTCCTGCTTCATCGGATAAATTGCAAAAGGCCGGCGGAGCAGATCAGGGCGAGCACACGGGCAGAGTTCACTAATTAAATAACTCTTAAATTATATTTCATCTGGAGCCCACCACCTACAAACAACCACCCAAGCATCCATCACCATTTCAAACCCAAAAACCGCCGAAAGAATAGAAAAGCGCCTGCAACCCCCAAACCACAAGGCCGGGCGGAGCAGATCAAAATGGGAGGACGGGCAGAGTTCATTAATTAAATAACTGTTAAATTATATTTCAGCCGGAGCCCACCACCTGCAAACACCCACCCAAGCATCCATCTCCACTTCACACCCAAAAACCGCCGAAAGAATCGAAAAGCGCCTGCCACCCCCAAAACACAAGGCCGGGCGGAGCAAATCGGGACGAGTATCCGGGCAGGAAATTGAATTTTTTAAAACATAATAAATTAATTTTAGCAAATGTTTTATAATAAAACTATATTTTAAGTTATAAGATAGTTTATTAAGTTTGATGTATTTCCAAATTCCAGTTAAACTGTGAAAGTACTAATCTGTGGAATATAAAAAAAATATTATTGGAATACTTAAAAAAAGAGCTTGTTGAAAGAATTGGGTCCAGAATTTTGAGTCATTTAGAAGTGATTAGTAGATGAAGAAACAGTAGATTGAAGGTTTGAAAATGATTAGAATAATTAAATTTAGAATTGAAAATTATAAATCGATAATCGATAGTGGAGACTGTTATTTATCTAATGGAATAACAGTCCTTGCAGGAAAAAACGAAAGTGGTAAATCAAGCATTTTAGAAGCTTTAGAAGATTTTGATACTGAAAAACAAATCAATCAAGATGCAGTTCGAATACAAGATGATAATTTAAAGCCAGAAATAACACTAACTTTTGGCGTAGATCATCAGACTATAAATGAAATTTATAACGGCATAGTTGCAGGGGTAAAAAATAAAGAAATAGAGGTTGTTATCTGTAAAAACTTTGAAAATCGATATTCTCTCATCAATTCAGATGAAATTTT
>JAUSPM010000248.1 GCA_030655675.1 Methanosarcinaceae archaeon
AATTGGCGTCCTTTTTCGTCATTTGTATTAACGATAGGATGACCTTCTTGGAAACGGTAGTAAAAATATGTATCTTGTTTTCCATAAGGGTGTTCATTCTCGACTCTCTCATCGTGTAGCTGGAATCTTCCATTCTCGGAATAAAAAGATAGTGAATGGACAAGTGGTTGACTTCCTTTTGGATTAATAAAAACGACATCGATGGTTGCAGCACTGTTTCGTTTTCCTTTCCAAATCCACTCTGAAGCACCACCACCTTTCCGAACCACTGCGCCTATATCCATAGGTGTTGCCCGCATCAATGCCACTGCCTCAATCAAATTGGATTTTCCAACACCGTTGACACCAATAATAATATTTAGACTTTTAAGATCTATAGATGTAGTTTCAGGACCAAATGAGAGGAAGTTTGTTAACTTAATCTGTTGCAGCAACCTTTTATTATCATCGGGAGATTTTTCAATCATTATTAATTCCTTCGAAATGTTCTGTATCAATTGCAATGGTTTTCAGTTTTTTTCAATAAACATCTGATTTATTCAATATTTGATTTTTTCTGCAAAGCATCTAATTATAATATAAGATATTATAATATAAGATATTATTTTACTAATTTAAACTATATTTATTTTTGTAAAGCGATTCCACAGATTCTATATGCTTTTATAGTAGATAAGTGGGATTTTTGATTTACGTGATTATATTATGTGATGTATCAGGAGGATAAAACATGCTGCTTTGTAACAGCATGAGAATTATTTCCATAAATTATAACTTAAAAGAGATGCAACTGCATGTACAATAAAAATCCCCAATATAATCAAATCCTATAATGGTTACAACAAATGAACAAAAACAACATCAAATCCCTAACAACCACAATTCTGAAAACAATTAAACCGACAGCAGATGAGCGAGCACTCCTGTCAACTGTTGCAGATGAACTGATCGAAAAAGTAAATTCCACAGCAGCCGGACAAAATATACCCGGCGTATCTGCTAAGTTGGTAGGTTCAGCCGCAAGAGGCACATGGATATCCGGCACACATGACCTTGATATGTTCATCACTTTTCCTGAAGAAACGAGCAGGGAAGAACTTGAAGAGTTTGGGTTATCGATCGCGAGAGAAGTTGCAATGGATGCAGATAGATCGGAAGAACGTTATGCTGAACATCCATACATCAATATGAGATACAGGGATTTCGATGTTGATCTTGTGCCTTGTTTCAGGGTATCTTCAGCGGACAGAATCAAATCGGCAGTTGACCGCACGCCTTTTCACAACGAGTTCATAAAGCAGAACATCAACGGACTTGAGGACGATGTGCTTCTCCTCAAACAATTAATGCGAGGCGGCGGAGTGTATGGTTCAGAGTTACGAACACAGGGTTTTTCAGGTTATCTTACAGAACTTCTGGTCATCCATTTTGGCTCTTTTGATAAAGTTCTTGAAAGTGCATGTGACTGGAAACCCGGTCTTGTGATCGACATAAAAGAACACATTTCGTTGAAACACGCCGACCCTCTGGTCGTTGTGGACCCAACAGACCCAAAAAGGAATGTTGCAGCAGCACTTTCACTTGATAATTTCAGCAGGTTCATTGACATCTCACGCAGATTTATTCAAGATCCGACCGAAGATATGTTCTTCCCACCGCCGGCGTTAGAACTTACAGACCACGAATTTATCGAAAGGCTCAACATGCGAAAAAGTGCAATTGTGACTGTGGTATTCAAAACACCTGATGTTGTCGATGATGTGCTATATCCCCAATTGTACAAGATGGAACAGGCAACGGCAGCGTTGCTTGAAGATTATGATTTCAATATTATCAAGACAGGTTCATGGGCCGGTGATGATGTGGTTGTGCTTCTTGAACTGATGACATCAACGCTTCCTGATGTCAAGAAACATGTTGGTCCGCCGGTTTGGGTTCGCGCCCATGCCGAAATGTTCAAATCGAAATACGAGGGGTCAGATGATGTGTTCTCAATGTATATCGAAAATGGAAAGTATGTTGTAGAGATCCCGCGAAAGTATGCCGGTGCAAAGGAACTACTTGAAGCAAGACTTGGGATGTGTTCGCTTGGGAAACAGATCACTGCGAGTGTGAGTGAAGGATTTGAGGTGCTCGAAGGTGAAGGGGTATTGAGGGTGAAGGAATCCGGTTTTCGTGTTTTTTTGAGGGGATGGGTTTGAAAGTTTCTTTCAATCATACTCGATGAAAATCCGTATTTTTATCGAGTGTACGCGACAACATGCGCATATCATTACAGCAAAGATTAATTCCCTTTTAACGAAAGCGAGTCATCATCATTTAAAACTCCCAACTACCTGTGGATAAGTGAGGGCATAAGTGCTTCAATATCGCCAACACCAAAATTTAGATTCAGATCCTCGACAGTTGCACCCCCCAACTCAAGGCGGTCGAGAATCATTTGTGATAGCATATCGCTGTACGCCATATCATGAAACTCATTGAAAAACGGAATTACTATAGAATAGCGCTCCACAACTTCTTCAAGTCCGTTGAAGAAAAATGCGATCCATGCAGCACTCATATTATTGTCATTTTGCCAGATGATCTCTTCACGAATAATGTCAAAGTCCAAACCCTGTAAGAACAGCAGATACATATCTTCACGGTCGCGCTCCCTTGAGGTGATACTCTTAAAGATGAAAATATCCTCCAGAGATATCATGTTGATTGAAACTTTGTCCATTGAAAACAGATTCATGGCACGGTCTGTCATTGCATCGGATAGTTTTAATCCGCCGCATACTACACTTACGAATATGTCCCACCTGAAACCGTCCTTATTTTCCATGATTGCACTTGCTTGCATCTGTTTATATGGTCCGCGAATAGCGGGGACCGAGTAACCCATTTGTGCAAGTGCAGATCTTAGCAGTTTAATATCGCTTTCTGACCTGACCACTACATCGATATCTTTGGTGGCATCTTTGAGATTTTGAAAACTCATTGAGCCGCCGCCAATTAGGTAGAGGTTTACATGATTTGATAGTGCCCCGTCCAGTTTTTCAATTTCGTTTTTCAGGTATTTTTGATCAAACATTTTTCACCACAACCATGCTGTTGAACAAGTCAATATACTCATTCCACGGAAGTACAGTATTACTGTTCTTCTCTTTTGTCCTTTGATATTCCAGAAGTGACTCAATATGTTTATCCAGATCATAGTGCCTGCCCACTTTCAACAGGTCTATTGCACCGGATTGATTGGCAAGGAACATGGCATAGGAATTGTAAGTAGGGTTTTGTGGGTCTATGAGTATTGTGTGAATAATGTTGTCTTCCACCCTCAACCGACGTTTGCTATGGAAATAGTATCGTGTTGTAGTTATCATCTGAAGGTTGTATCCGGGGAATACTGCTGTTGCAGTTGGGTGTATATTCTGTTCATCACTCCCCCCAAGATCCGTCTGTGTCTTAAACAGGAATTCGGGACCGCGCTGCCACAGAATTATCGCATCATCTGCAATGTCGCAGAGAAGTTGGTTTGCTGCAAATCGCCAGTAGTTGTTTACAAGATCCACGATTTGACGATGGCGTTTGTTCATTATGAATCTCCCTTTTTCTTTGAGCACTATGCCGTATCCGGATAGATTTTTGAGTGATGTTGAAACTGTGTGGCGGTTAAGTCCGGTAATTGCAGCGATTTCTGTGATATTGTGAGGATGCGTTAGTACACTTAAGACTTCCATTGGGGAATTGGCAAATAATTTTTCTACCGGCAGTCGGGGGTATTCCTTAAGAATATCTTCCAGTGAGCGTGCATGAAGTGTATTTGAGCGTTTGACAAGTACCTTTTTGCCATCTCGTTGTTTTTCGGCAAGCCCTTCCACCACAAGTAAGGATACGGCTGTAGATACTGTAGAGTGGTCAAGTCCGAGCAGGTCGGCTATCTCGGATATGGAAATTGGTTTTTTAAGTTCCCTGAATATTACAAGAGTGGTGGCATTTACCATATTGGATAATTATGATAAAATCATATATAAATGTTGTTGGTATTATTGGACATATTAGTTGGCAATCAAGTTATAGGTATAACTTCAGCACGACCGCACCGCAAGGACGAGCGAAGCGAGTGGAGAAAGTACGCGGTGGCGTGACTGTTAGTATTACTGCGGAAAAAACGAAGCGTCAGCTGCGGAGTTTGGTGAGCAGTTATACGACGTATATTTTGCGAAAACTCATTTTAAATATCACCCTGTAACAATGTTTAAATGCATAAACACCATAATTTGGTATATATGAGTATTGTAAGTTTGCCAACAGCCATCGAAAACGAGATTAGTGCGCTGGTTAAAGGTGGTTATTTCAGGAGTAAGGACAGTTTCATTGAAGAATCTGTTAAGTACATGCTGGTTAGCCGTGGTGATCTTAAAATAAATGCTGCTGTCGAGATGTATCGATCTAAAGACGTAAGTCTTGCCAGAGCCGCAGAAGTGGCAGGCATGTCGATCTTTGAGTTCAAGGAGATCTTGAAAACAAGAGGAATTATGATGGTTGTTGAAACACCATCTAAAGAAGAAATTGACAGTCAGATCAAAAAAATGGAAAATGCACGATGATGCATATCCTTTTTGATACGGATATACTATCTACTTTTGCAAAGGCTGATGCAATTCAACACCTTGAGGCACTTTTTTCCAGTGACCGATTGTTGATTACGCATGAAGTTTATTCTGAATTGAAAATGCGTATTTGTATAGCTGGTGCAGTACTGTGGTGCAGAGTGTTTAATGAGTGCATGATAAAAACGATTCTACAATCCGCGCATGCGCGGCGTTGCCCTGCATACACATCGAATTTTCAATTGCTTCCAACGCATTCCACAATTTTTTCGTACACATTTTACTAACGATTTCGATTATTCAATTTAGTATGTATGAAACATGCCGCCTGCGGGCGGTCGCATTGTTTTTGGTTTCAAATCGAACAATTTCATTTGCGCAGTCATTTTAAAACAGCTATACAAATACGAAAATGCTAAAGGGGAAAGTTGAGGCACTCATGGGCACCATGGAGCAGGCGGACAATATGATGATAAAGAACAGAGATATTGTTTTTGAGTCATAGCCAGATACTTTTTGTTGATATATCTTGCAACCAAAGCACGGCCGCACCGCAAGGACGAGCGAAGCGAGAACTGAAGTGTGCGGTGGCACAACCCTGCAAGAGCATCGTTAAACTCAAACCTTTATATCACAAAAACACAATACTCCCCTACAAGAAAATCTTCGCTGACGCTCAGATTTACTTGGAGTACATAATTTTTACAAATTATATACAAATCAAAAATTCAAATAATCAAAATTCAAAAGATGGTCATCATGGAACAACTACAAAAATTACTCGAAAAACTCTCCAACGCCCACGGAATATCAGGTTCAGAGGGCAGCATAAGGGACATTATGGAAGAAGAGATCAGACCATACGTCGATGAGATCAGGACTGACAAGATGGGCAACCTCATAGCAACAAAAAAAGGCACAGGTCCAACTATCATGCTCGCAGCCCACATGGACGAGATCGGGTTGATGGTCAAATACATCGACGACAACGGTTTTTTGAGATTCGTCAAGATCGGAGGTTGGTTCGATCCGACTCTCCACAGCCAGCGTGTTATCGTACACACAAAGAACGGACCGCTCACAGGTGTCATTGGTTCAAAACCTCCGCATGTAATGAAAGATGATGACAAGAAGAAACCTGTCAAAGCGGATGACATGTTCATTGATATTGGTGCAAAAGACAAAGCGGATGCTGAAAATTTAGGCGTTGAAGTTGGTACTCCAATCTCACTTGACAGGCAATTTGCAACACTTGCGAATGGAAAGGTCACAGGAAAGGCATTCGACAACCGTGCCGGCGTGGCAATGCTTATCGATGCGATGAGACAGTTATCCAAGATGGATGTAAAAGCCACGGTATATGCCGTCGGGACCGTGCAGGAAGAAGTTGGACTTAAAGGTGCACGCACATCTGCATTCGGACTTAACCCTGATGTGGCGATTGCAACCGATGTCACTATTCCTGGTGACCACCCCGGGATCGAGAAAAAGGATTCCGCACTTGAGATCGGAAAAGGTCCTGTGATAACCATTGTCGATGGTGCCGGTCGTGGATTGATGGCTTCTCCATTGGTAATAAAATGGCTCAGGGATGCTGCTGAATCCAACAATATCCCACACCAGATGGATGTCGGAGATGGCGGCACAACCGATGCGACATCGATACACCTGACACGCGAGGGAATCCCTTCAAGCGTTATCAGTGTACCTACACGTTACATCCACTCGCCTGTTGAAGTGATCGATATATCTGATTTGCAGGCAAGTGCAAACCTGATCGTAAAAGCGGTTGAGATCGCTGACAAGTACTTTTAGGCAGGCATAGTTAGTTCGGGGAAGATGGAAATAATTTTTCACCGCTGAGTACACTCACCACCTATGGTGTTGAGTGCCTGCTACGCCAACAAGGCGTGCAGGTCGCAGAGAACGCAGAGTTGTTAATTGGTTTGCAACTTCTCTCTGCGCTCTCCGCGTCCTCTGCGGTTAATTATTTGTATATAATCGACATCAGAAATGATTACTGAAAAATTGGACAATGCCCCTTGCGGCATATCGCTACATATATATTAGATGGATGTATCGAAATACCCTACCTGTACTTATATACGATATTTATACTAAATCATAAAACCCACGTGAGGGATTGCATTTTTCGAAAATATTAAATTTTTGGACACAACATTAAGAGACGGCGAACAGACACCCGGAGTTGCACTTTCAACTGAGGAAAAAGTCTGGATCGCACGTAAATTGGACGAACTCGGACTTGACATAATCGAAGCCGGTTCAGCAATCACTTCAAAAGGTGAGCGGGAATCCATTCGTGCAGTCAGCAATGAGGGGCTTGATGCCGAAATTTGTAGTTACTGCCGTGTAATGAAACCCGATGTTGACTTTGCGCTTGAATGTGATGTAGATTCCATTCATCTGGTTGTCCCTGTGTCTGATCTGCATATCAATGTCAAACTCAAGAAGGACCGCGAAACCGTGCGTCAGATGGCAATTGATGTTACTGAATATGCAAAGGATCATGGACTTATCGTTGAACTTAGCGGTGAGGATGCATCCCGTGCAGACCTTGATTTTTTAAAATCATTATACTCAGACGGCATAGATGCAGGTGCCGATAGACTTTGCTTCTGCGACACCGTAGGGCTGCTGGTTCCTGAAGTGACCACGGAAGTTTTTAAAAACCTCTCAACATCATTCAATGTTCCTGTTAGCATTCATTGCCATGATGATTTTGGACTTGCCGTATCAAACACCATTGCCGCACTGAGGGCCGGTGCTAAGGAAGCACATATGACCGTGAACGGAATAGGCGAGCGTGCAGGCAACACATCACTCGAAGAAGTGGTAATGATCCTTGAATGGTTGTATAAGTATGATACAGGCATCAAGTGTGATGAGTTGTACAAAACATCAAGGCTTGTCAGCCGCCTGACCGGTATTCCGGTGGCTGCTAACAAATCGCTTGTCGGCGGTAATGCATTTACTCACGAAGCAGGTATCCATGTTCATGGATTGCTTGCAGACACATCCACCTATGAACCGATAGGTCCTGAAGTGATTGGGCGACAACGTAAGATCGTTCTCGGCAAACATGCCGGCAGCAGTTCAGTAACACTCGCATTAAAGGAACTTGGACTGGATGTGAACCAATCACAACTAAATGAGATATTAGGACGGGTAAAGGAACTTGGAGACCATGGAAAGCGGGTGACTGATGCTGACTTGCAATCGATAGCCGAAGTTGTTCTGGATATCTACACCGAATCCAAGGTTAAACTTGAGGACTTTACGGTCGTATCCGGCAACAAGGTAACCCCTACCGCATCAATAAAACTGATCGTGGAGGGCAAGGAAGTTGTTGAAGCCGGGGTCGGCGATGGTCCTGTGGATGCTGTCATAAACGCGATAAAAAAAGCAGTATCCGGTGTAGCGGATGTCGTGTTAGAGGAATATCATGTTGATGCGATAACAGGCGGAACGGATGCTCTTGTAGAGGTATGGGTAAAACTGTCAAAAGAAGGCAAAGTCGTAACGGCAAGAGGCGCACGGACGGATATCATCATGGCATCTGTCGAAGCGGTGTTAAACGGGATAAACCAACTGATACGCGACAATTGAACAATAATTGAACAACGTCTTTGTATCAACATATTTAAAATAGATATCCGAGTATCAAAACCAGTATTGATCATATATTCACACGTTAAATTTAAATTTAAATTTAATCTTAACCTAAACTTACATAAACTTACATAAACTTACATAAACTTACATAAACTTAAATTTAGATTCACATTTATTTAAACTTTAAAATTTAAACTTATATTTAAACTTACAGTTAAAATGAAAATAAACATGGAGACATAACATGACCGGTGCAACAGAAAGAATGACAGGCGCACAGGCATTTATCGAGTGCCTCAAAAAAGAAGACGTTGAAGTTATGTTCGGATATCCGGGCGGAGTATTATTGCCGATATATGATGCGCTATATGATGCTGATGTGCGCCATATACTTGTACGTCATGAGCAGGCTGCAGCACATGCTGCGGACGGATATGCGCGTGCCACCGGTAAGACCGGTGTGTGTCTTGCAACATCAGGTCCGGGAGCGACCAATCTTGTTACGGGCATTGCGACTGCGTATATGGATTCAGTGCCAATGGTCGCATTTACTGGACAGGTGCCAAGTTTCATGTTGGGCAATGATGCATTTCAGGAAGCCGATATCACAGGCATAACTCTTCCGATCACCAAACACAATTATCTTGTACCGAGTGCTGATGAACTGCCAAGGATAATCAAGGAAGCGTTTCACATCGCTTCAACAGGAAGGCAGGGTCCTGTTCTGGTGGATATGCCAAAGGATGTCACTACTGATGAACTTGATTTCTCATATCCTGATAAAGTGGAACTTCGAGGTTACAAACCAACATTCAAAGCAAACATCCTGCAGATAAAAAAGGCTGCTGAAGAGATATCCCGATCTGTAACCCCTGTTATCTATGCAGGTGGTGGTGTTATCAGTTCGAATGGAAGCAGTGAACTGCTTGCATTTGCTGAAAAGATTATGGCACCTGTTACTAATACACTTACAGGTATCGGGTCATTTCCGGGGAAGCACCCGCTTTCACTTGGTATGTTGGGTATGCATGGTACCAAGTATGCAAATTATGCAGTACAGGAATGTGACCTGCTGATCGCTGTTGGCGCACGGTTTGACGATCGTGTGACAGGCAAGATAGAATCGTTTGCACCAAACGCAAGGATAATTCACATTGATATAGATCCTGCCGAGATCTCCAAGAACGTGCGTGTTGACCTGCCAATTGTTGGGGATGCAAAAGGAACACTTGCGAATCTTACAAAATACTCAAAACAGTGCAAGTCGGAAGACTGGATAAAGAAGATCAGTGAATGGAAGGTCAAATATCCTCTTCATTATATCAACAGTGATGAGGTCATAAAACCACAATACATCCTTGAGCAGATACATGCTGCATGCGAGGATGCTATTATTGTCACTGAAGTGGGACAGCACCAGATGTGGGCTGCACAGTATTTCAGTTTCAAAGAACCACGTACATTCATTACATCCGGCGGTCTTGGTACAATGGGATACGGTTTCCCTGCTGCTATGGGTGCAAAGGTTGGCAGGCCCGATAAGGTCGTGTTCAATATTGCAGGTGACGGTTCGTTCCAGATGAGTTCACAAGAACTGGCAACCGTTGTCGAGAATGATATTCCGGTAATTGTCGCGGTATTTAATAATGGATTCCTTGGAATGGTTCGGCAGTGGCAGGAACTGTTCTTTGATCACAGATATTCACATACCTGTATCAGTGGCAGTGTGGACTTTGTCAAACTTGCCGAGGCATATGGTGCGCTTGGTCTTCGGGCTACGAAACCTTCCGAGGTACGTCCGGTAATCGATGAAGCAATTGCGTCAGGAAGGCCGACAGTTATTGATTTCGTTATCGAAAGAGAAGAGAATGTATCGCCAATGGTGCCGGCGGGTGCTGCAATTAATGAGATTATGGACCTGGAGGTAAAATAATGAGGCACACACTTGCAGTTCTGGTTGAGAACAAGTCCGGTGTGCTTGCAAGAGTCGCGGGGTTATTCTCAAGACGTGGTTACAACATTGACAGTCTGGCTGTCGGAGTTACGGAAGATCCGACTATATCTCGTATGACGATTGTTGTCAGGGGCGATGACCATGTGCTTGAACAGGTCACAAAACAACTTAACAAGTTGATCGATGTTATCAGGGTAACCGATCTTAGTGCGGAGGAATCGGTTGAGCGGGAACTTGCACTTATCAAAGTGACCGTAGATGCGAACAATCGTTCCGAGATCATCCAGATCGCTGATATATTCAGGGCAAGGATCATTGATGTTGCAGCAAAGTCTATTACCATTGAGGTCACAGGCAATGAAGATAAGATTCTTGGAATTGAACAGTTGCTGCGTCCGTTCGGGATAAAAGAGATGGTGCGAACCGGTAAGATCGCACTTACCCGTGGTGGTAAGAGCGTTTGAAGGTCAATCTATTTAGCCAATTATACAGATTTAATCGATTAGTTCATTGATACAAGAAAATGCTCACTTCGTTCGCATTAACTTGCACTATATATTTATAAAATATATACTATTAAAAAATAAAAGAGGCATACAAATGGTACAGATGTATTATGATAAAGACGCCGATCTTGGCGCATTGAAAGGAAAGACTATAGCAGTCATGGGATACGGTAGCCAGGGACATGCCCAGGCACAAAATCTTAATGACTCCGGTTTGAATGTTATCGTCGGTCTCAGAAAAGGAAGTGCACGATGGGCACAAGCTGAGAATGATGGACTTAAGGTCATGACTGTTGCTGATGCTGCAAAGGCAGCAGATATTGTCCAGATCCTGCTCCCCGACGAGACGCAGTCAAAAGTGTACTATTCTGAGATTGAGCCAGGACTTGAAGCGGGAAATGCACTTGTATTCTCACACGGATTCAATATTCATTATAACCAGATCATACCTCCAAAAGATGTGGATGTTTATATGGTCGCTCCAAAGAGCCCCGGACATCTTGTCAGGAGAACATACAAGGAAGGCGCAGGCGTGCCTGGACTTATCGCGATATTCCAGGATTCAACAGGCAATGCACATGATCTTGCACTTGCACATGCAAAAGGTGTCGGATGTACCAGAGCCGGTGTTATCGAGACAACCTTCCGTGAGGAAACCGAGACCGATCTTTTCGGTGAGCAGGTAGACCTTTGTGGTGGTGTTGCATCACTCATCAAGACATCATTCGAAGTTTTGGTCGATTCAGGATACCAGCCTGAGATGGCATACTTTGAGACACTTCATGAGTTGAAGCTCATTGTTGACCTTATCCACGAAGGCGGTCTTGAGAAGATGTGGTATTCAGTATCCAATACGGCTGAATACGGCGGTCTCACAGTTGGCCCACAAATCATCAATGAAGAATCCCGCGAGGCAATGTATGTTGCACTTGACAGGATCCAGAATGGTGAATTCGCACGCGAGTTCGTGCTCGAGGGAATGACCAACCATGCTGTTCTTACGGCAATGGAACGTCAGGAGAGGGAGCACCCGATCGAGATCGTTGGTAAGCAGCTCAGGGCAATGATGCCATGGCTCAACAGCGAACTTAATGAAAAGTAATTTTCTGTAATCAATTAATTATTGTTTAATTATCGTTACCGCTGTGTTTTGTTACACGGCGGCACGTTTTTCTTTTAGCATGTATTTTTCATTTTGGGGTTTTTTATGTCTACAATTATTGATACAATTTTGTCAAGACGAAGTGTTCGGGATTTCACTGAAAAGCCCGTCAGCAAAGATAAGATAAATACAATTCTGGATGCTGGCAGATGGGCGCCGTCGGGTTTGAATAACCAGCCATGGATTTATATTGTGGTGCAGGAACGTGGTACGATAGAAGAGATCGCCACATGCACGCATTACAGTAATGTGGTACAAGGCGCTCCGCTTTTGATCGTTGTGTTCCTTGACCACGATGCTGAGTATAATTATGTGAAAGATGCTCAGGCAATCGGCGCCTCGATCCAGAATATGCTGCTTGCATGCTGTGCGTTGGAACTTGGAGCGGTGTGGCTCGGTGAGATATTGAACCAAAAAGAGAAGGTAAATTCGATCCTTGATGCTCCCGATTCTTTGGAACTTATGGCTGTGCTTGCGATTGGGCATCCGGTTGAAAAAGACCGTACATCTACACGTAAGGGTATTGGGGATGTTACATTCAACGAGAAATATGGTTAATCAGGGTATTGATATACTGATAGGATGTGTATTAGGTGGAAAGAGACGAAGAGAGAATTCTTGCGAAGAATTTTGTGGAATAGGAGGTTGATCTGTTTTTTATGATTTTATACTTATAATCAAACATTTCAATCGTGTTTTCTCTTCGTTTCAGTCTATAATAGACAATACTAGTATTTATATTTTTTGCCAATCACATATTTAATTGTATTCTAAAACAAAAACGCTATCGGTAGATGCGTGTTTGGATCTGTTTTTTTTACATGGCTCATATTTAACGATAATTATTTGTTTATTTAATTGGATAAAATTATGGGGCTATAAGGTCAATTTACGATATGCTTAGGCAGTTTTATTTGATTGGATGATTGGGTACTGCATATTTAAATCGCGACAGTGTTCGTTCAATTACGAACAATTTAAAGTTATAGTATTTATATTTTGTGTACAAATACGGTGCATTGCAATATATCTGAATGATTTCGTATAATTTGTATGCATATATCTTAACCTAAGAAACATATGGTTAAGACGGTAAACAGAAGTGGATATCTTACAATAAATTAAATATTGTTTAAGTGTAAAGAGACGAAGAGAATTGATAGGGGGGTTGGTGGTATAGGAGGTAAGATTCGTTTTGCCTGAATTGAATATTTTAAAAAGAGAACATTTCAAGCATTGTTCTCTTCGCCTCTATACGAACAATGGACGTTATAGTATTTAACAGTATTGCATATATGACTGTAAAAGAATATTTAAAAATATATATCCCTATCGAACAAAGCACCACAAATTTCAATTTTACAATTAAAGGATCTGAAGTGTAATCCGACCTTCCTCCCCAAACCTGCTGTCAGGACATGCCGATATTGCAAGTGTAATATCCTGCAGGCACTGAATTACAATATAATCATTCGCTTGTGATGTGTTATTTACTATCTGTATCATGCCGTTGTTTGGAATATTTACATCAAAAAAAATGTTGATGGTATCCGGCAACGATTCCGGTTTGATTCCCAAAGCACCGGAGAGCAGTTCACGGCATCCATCTTTGCCTATGATCTCTGCACGGCATCCTGGTAGCGTTATGTCGATCATGGACTGCGTGTTCATGGAATCGATGGCAATATACGGTTCTCCATTGCGGCCATAGATATGGTCGCCTTCATAGAGGCGCAGGCTCATGTTATTATCCCTTGTAAGTCCTGCACTGAACTCCTTGAACGTAACTGTGCATGCCTGCTGTCCTGATGTGGTTATTTTTAATCCTTGTCCGTTTTTCAGGTCAATGGTCTGGGCTTGTGCGAAATGGATTATCATTTGTATCACTTTTATTTTTGTATATAATTTGTAAAATTATGTACTCCAAGTTAATATGAGCGTTAGCGAAGATTTACTTGCGGTTTACTTTGCCTTGAACTTTTCGTATATGTCTGGTATTAATTGGACCCCAATCTATAAACATGAATTTGAACAATATGTCATCAAGGTGTTAATCATGAAAACTGTGTCAATCCGATTGCCGGAACAATACTTGAATGAGATTGAAGAGGCTCGCATGCAGGAAAATATTAATAGATCCACGATGCTGCGCAGACTAATCATAAATGGTCTTGATGAATATCGTACAAAAAATGCATTTAGATCATACTGCGAAGGAAAAGTATCTCTCTGGAAGGCAGCTACAATGGCGGGAATGACTTATAGATGTGCTCTTGGAGAACTAAAAAAACAAAACATTCTTTTTCGATATGAAAAAGAGGATTTGGATGTAGATATTCAATGGGCAATTAACAAGAAAATCTTCGCTGATGCTCAGATTTACTTGGACTACATAATCTTATAGATTATATACTACGAGAAAATTCTCCCTCCGGTCGATTTAACTCGAACTATATAATTCTATAAATTATATACTATGAAAAAGAGTTTTCTTGAATATTAAATTGGTAAACATTAGACTGGATTTACAGGGTGGGGGGACCCACTTATATCTTGTAAATCCCGTTCATCCTGTCCATTAATTCAGGCAATACGATTTCGTATTTGACGATATATTCTGGGTAGGTGAATATGGAATGTGCCGCCTGCGGCGGATTGCTGCCCCTGATCCAATTATTCTTTCGTGATTATGTTTATCCCTTTCTCGAACTTTGCGCACACATCCTGTTTGCACAAAACTCACGCGCTTCCTTATCTTTGTCCTGCTCCTTCACCCTGATCATCCGCCAGCCGCACTTCTCACACACTTGTTTGAGTATTGTGAGCCGTCCGTTCTGAGGTAATGACTGGCTGTGCCCGCAGCGTTTGGTGCATCCTAAAAAACGCGTGTTTTTTGATTTAATATCGATCAGGAATATATCCCCGTCACACTTTGGGCACGGTCCCACAACTTCCGGTGGGAAACATTCCTTTTCAATCTCACAGTTGAAGCATGGACCGATGCCAACTGCCCAGTGGTACTTGTTCCCAACTTTTACGACCGCAACACCTCCCTTTTTACATATTTTGCTTTTCAAAATGGTAAAGGCGCCTACTTTTGGCAGAGGATATGTATTCTTGCACTGAGGATATCCGGTGCATCCTACAAAACGTCCTTTGTCGGTTGTGATCATATGAAGAGTCTGACCGCATTCGGAACACTCGCCTATGTAGTTTTTCTTGTCAACAGCAACGGCTTCATCCTGTATTGTACCTGCAAGTTGGGATACAAGTTCATTCTTGTTTGCTGATAATTGCGAGTACATTTCTTTTATCAGCGCTGTTCCTTCAACAAGTGACGCTTCAAACTCTTTTTTTCCATCTTCTACTTCCTGAATAAGCGCTTCAATACGGGCGCGAATGTCAGGTTTTACAAGGATTGGAACCGAGTTGTTCAGGGCATCCATGAGTGTAAAACCGGTTTCGAGAATGGAGATTGATTTACCTTTTGTTTCGAAGTAACCGCGCTTTTTGTTTGTTTCTATGTGCGAAGGTGCGGTAGCTTTGGTGCCGATTCCGTGTTTGTCCATTAGTGTCAGGAGTTCGGCTTCGGTCAACTTTTTCGGGGGGGTTGTTTTTGATTTTGTGTTCGTGATCTTCTTAACATCTACGTCCTGTCCTTCCTCTACAAGTGGTAGGAGTTTGTCGTTCTTTGTTTCGAATGGGTACACTCGCAACCAGCCTGCGTCTTTTTGTACTGAACCCATTGAATCGAATATCTCATCCTTGACTATAATTTCAAGGCGTGTCTTCTCAAACAATGCAGGAGGCATCAGGTTTGCAAGGAAATGGCGGGATATCAGATTGTAAATTATCCATGCATTCGACAAAGAGATCGTTTTTTCAATATCGGTCTTTGATGCATATAGTATTGGATGGATCGGAGGGTGGTCATGTCCATCTTTTTTTCCGTTCTTGGATACGATGTCCTCTGAAAGTATGGAAAGTGCATATTCGGCATATTCCCCTTTTGTAAAACTTATGAGTATTGGTTTAAATTCAAAATCATCGGCATATACATTGGTCTCAGTTCTGGGATAACTGATAAAACCCGAGAGGTATAGTTGTTCTGCGATCTCAAGGGATCTTTCGGGACTCACTCCCAGGAACATTGATGCACGTTTTAGGAACTCGGTTGTATTCAATGGATATGG
>JAUSPM010000252.1 GCA_030655675.1 Methanosarcinaceae archaeon
AGCGATTGAAACTTCGATGTGTATTCAGGCCAGTGGTGAAGGACGGTGCCGCGCTACGCGCGTATGGTAGCGTCGTTTTTATTTCCAACTCATTAATCCGCAACGCTACAACACAATTTCAAATCCGCTAAACAAATACAAATTTATTATAGAAAAAAAGAATGCACGCAAAAATGCGTGCATTTGATCGATCTTAATTTGTTTTATTCGTTGCTTAGTTCTTTGCTGAAGTATTTGTCATACGATGCCATGTCGAAGTGCCCGTGACCGCTCAGGCCAAAGAGAATTGTCTTTTCTTCCCCTGTTTGTTTACATTTGAGTGCATGTTCGATCGTAGATTTTATAGCATGTGCAGATTCAGGTGCAGGTACGATACCTTCGCTTCTTGCAAAGGTTACTGCTGCTTCGAAGATCTCAACCTGATGGTATGCTTCAGCAGTGATGAGTCCGTCAGCATAGAGGTTACTGATGATCGGTGAATCACCGTGATATCTCAATCCTCCTGCATGGATTGCAGGTGGTACATATGCATGGCCGAGTGTATACATCTTTAACAATGGTGTCATTTCGGCAGTGTCACCGAAGTCATACTCGTATTTGCCTTTTGTAAGTGTAGGGCATGCTGATGGTTCGACTGCTATGATCTCAACATCTTTCTTCCCATCAATTTTATCTTTCAGATATGGGAAACTAAGTCCTGCAAGGTTACTTCCGCCTCCACAGCAGCCAATGACCACATCAGGATATTCGTCAACCTTTTCAAGTTGTTTCTGTGTTTCAAGACCTATGACAGTCTGGTGGAGCATGACATGGTTCAACACACTACCAAGTGAGTATTTTGTATTGTCATGGAGTGCAGCATCCTCGATCGCTTCACTGATGGCAATACCAAGACTTCCGGATGTGTCTGGGAATTCTTTAAGGATCTTCCTGCCAAATTGGGTATCAGGACTTGGTGAAGGTACGACTGTCGCACCCCACAGGTTAATGAGTGATTTGCGGTATGGTTTTTGCTCAAAACTTGAACGTACCATGTAAACCTTACACTCCATGTCAAAGTAATTACATGCAAGTGAAAGTGCACTTCCCCACTGTCCGGCACCGGTCTCGGTGGTGATCCTCTCAACACCTTCCTTCATGTTGTAATATGCCTGCGGAATGGATGTGTTTGGCTTGTGGCTTCCGGCAGGGCTTACGCCTTCATATTTGTAATATATCTTTGCAGGGGTGCCGAGTGCTTTTTCTAGCCTGTGAGCCCGATAGACGGGCGACGGTCTCCACAATCGGTAGATATCTCTCACTTCTTCTGGAATATCGATGTACTGCTGTGGGGACATTTCCTGTTTGATCAGTTCCATCGGGAAGATGGCTGCCAGATCTTCTGGACCAATTGGCTCTTTGGTTGCGGGATTTAACGGCGGTGCAAGCGGTGTTGGCAAATCTGCCAAAATATTGTACCATTTCTTTGGTATTTCATTTTCGTCAAGTAAGATCTTTGTGGATTCCATATATATTGCCCCTTTTTATTTTATATGACATAAAAATAAACTGTATTATTTGCTTATTTTGATAATATAAATTCGTTTTGATTGTAGTATGACCAATTCATCATTCAAACTAGAATAGTTTGTGGTTGGTATATCTGGTGGTATTATGTTGGAAGGTTCGACATTGTGAATTAATTTTTTTGTATTTGTTTCAACATTTTTGATGCCGATACAACCCGCCTTAGGCGGCGCATTCCTCCATCAATGAGATGATGCTTACTTGTCTTTGTTTAGCAGTTTTTGCCGCCAGGTCGAACCGCCGCCAGGCGGCACAGCCCACCATCACCAATGAAATCCTCCTCTTTTTGCATTCAATGGACAAAATGAATTGTATAAGATATTGTACGCCATTTTCGCGAAATCGATAGATTTTAATTTAAAATTGTGTATTATTATTATTATTATTATTATTATTATTATTATTATTATTATTATTAATCCGACCAATGTGAATAATTGCATACGATTAGTGGTTTGGAAACATGCCGCATGTAGCGGTTGTACTGGTTTTGATTTAAGATAAAACACTCTCGTTTGCGCAGCTATCTCCCTACAACTATACAAATACCATCATTCCAATCACATATTTATATTCCAACACCATATCCCACACCATGATCCGCGAAGTCTCACATTCACGCTATCTAATGGGTAAATTCCCCCATGGGAGTGACATACTCGAATTCATCACAAGTATCTGTAAGCAGCATGATATCTGCCTTGGCAGGGTTGAGGTTATAGGTGCAGTACAAAAAGCACGGCTGGGTTTCTATGACCAGTATGAAAAGGTGTACAATTATTTTGACATCGACAGGGAGATGGAGATCACATCCCTTACAGGCAATATATCTTTAAGAGATGGTATTCCCGTCGTCCATGCACACATCAATCTCTCGGGTGCAGACGGGGCTGTTATTGGTGGACACCTTGCACCCGGCACTATCGTATTTGCGTCAGAGTACGTGATCCAGGCATTCGAAGGCCCTGAGTTTTCCAGGGGGCTGGATGAGGTTACTGGATTGCCGTTGTGGGAAGATTGAGTGCAGGAATACAATAGTTACTCACCCAATACATCAATATCCCTTTCCACACTCGACACGCGTCCGGCATTTTGCGTTTTGAGCGGGCGCGGTGATAGTTTAATTTAGTGGGTTGTGGGTTTGTGAACCATGGTGTGGGACAATTGAAAAACCGCAGAGCACATTCACTTCTTACGGAATTGAGTGCCTGCTACGCCTATGGGGCGTGCAGGTCGCCGAGAGCGCAGAGGTGGAGGTGCAGTGTGTCCAAAATCGATATTGGGCGCAGATATAATGGACGGGATGAACAGGATCGACAGGATGGCACAAACCAACATTCAAATCCTGTCCATCCTGTAAATCCGGTCTGAAATTGCCAGCGTGTTCGTGCGCAGTCGGCGCATTATACAATCGGTGTGCGTCCGGCGCTTTTCGCTTTGAGCGGGCGCGAATGAGTGAATGCACGACGAAGTGGTATAAAAGTGAATTACAAAACGCAGTCGTGTTCCTTTTCGATGATGTCGGAGACGTCCTGTGCTATGCGGACGGTGTTGTAAAGTTTATGATAACTTTTTTAGTTTTTGTTTAGCTGGTGCAGAGTGTTTAATGAGTGTATGATAAAAACGATTCTACCACCCGCGCAAGAGCGCGGCGTTGCCCTACATACACATCGAATTTTCAATTGCTTCCAGTGCATTTCAACGTTTTTAATCCTATATGTTTTATAAACATATAGTTCGAGTAAATCCGACCATAGCGAGGATTTTCTCGTA
>JAUSPM010000258.1 GCA_030655675.1 Methanosarcinaceae archaeon
TTCTTCTGCTATTTTATCAGCAGTAATGGCAGCTCTTGGAAGTTCGATCATTGTGCCGACAAGGTATTCCAGTTCCACATTCCTTTTCTCAATTACAGATTCAGCCACACGTATTACATTTTTCTTTGTGGTCTTGAGTTCTTCAATATGGCCTACAAGAGGTATCATTATTTCCGGAACAATATTCATGCCTTCGGATTTGAGTTCACATGCAGCTTCGATGATAGCTTCAACCTGCATATCATAGATCTCCGGATATGTGATCCCGAGACGGCATCCTCTGTGTCCGAGCATCGGGTTGATCTCATGTAACGCTTCCACCCGTGCGATCACTTTCTTTACCTTCTCGATCTTTTTCTGATCACCACCGGTAGATTCGAGTTCACTGAGTTTTGCTGTAAGCTCGTCATGGTTTGGGAGGAACTCATGCAGTGGTGGGTCAAGAAGTCTGATCGTTACGGGGTATCCTTCCATTGCACGGAATATCCCTAAAAAATCACTTTTTTGCATTGGCAGGAGTTTTAACAATGCTGCTTTTCTTGATATTTCATCCTCTGCCATGATCATTTCACGTACTGCAGGAATCCTGTCTTCTCCAAAGAACATATGCTCTGTCCTACAAAGTCCAATACCCTCTGCACCAAAATCACGTGCTAATGATGCATCGTTAGGTGTATCTGCATTTGTTCTGACACCAAGTGTGCGAACCTCATCTGCCCATTCGAGTATTGTTTCAAGGTCTTTACTAAAACCTGCTGTTATAAGTTCAACTTTGCCAAGTATAACATTTCCAGTAGTTCCATCAAGAGTTAGATAGTCGCCTTCGTTAATGGTGTATCCATGAACTGAGATCGTACCCTTTTTCATGTTAATTGTAATGTCGCCACAACCGGCCACACAAGGTTTACCCATTCCTCTTGCAACAACTGCTGCATGTGAGGTCATGCCTCCTCTAACTGTTAGTATACCTTCAGATGCATTCATGCCGCCTATATCTTCAGGAGATGTTTCGGTACGCACGAGTATTGTCTTCTCACCATCTTTTGCCATCTCTTCAGCATGTTCTGCGGTAAATACAACTTTACCAACTGCTGCACCCGGGGATGCAGGCAATCCACTTGCGATAACTTCCAATTCTGCATCAGGATCAATCATTGGATGCAATAATTGGTCGATCTGTTCAGGTTCAATACGTAAAAGCGCTGTGTTCTTATCGATTAGTTTTTCATTTACCATATCAACCGCGATCTTAACCGCAGCAGCTGCAGTACGCTTTCCGTTTCGTGTCTGAAGCATGAAAAGTTTGCCATCTTCTATAGTAAACTCAATATCCTGCATGTCCTTGAAATGGTGCTCAAGTTTTTGGTATATTTGAACCAGTTTCTCATAATTCTCAGGCATTTTATCTTTCAGGGTTTCAATAGGCTGTGGTGTTCTGGTACCAGCTACCACGTCCTCGCCCTGTGCATTGATCAGGTATTCGCCAAAGAAACGTTTTTCACCTGTGGCTGGATCTCTGGTAAATGCTACGCCTGTGCCTGATGTATCGCCCATGTTGCCGTAAACCATAGTCTGTACATTCACAGCAGTCCCCCAGTCACCCGGAATTTTGTTTAGACGTCTGTATGTTTTGGCACGCTGGTTGTTCCATGAACTGAAAACAGCATCAATAGACATCTGAAGTTGTTTTCTTGGGTCCTGTGGGAAATCTTCGCCTTTCTTGCTCTTGATCAGAACTTTGAACTTTTTAACAAGTTCTTTGAGTGCATCTACATCAAGTTCGGTATCAAGTTTGACACCTTTCTCTTTTTTCATAGCGTCTATAATAGATTCGAAGTTCTCATGTTCGATATTAAGAACAACGTCGCCAAACATTGTAAGGAATCTGCGGTAACTGTCGTATGCAAATCTTTCATTTCCGGATTTATGGGCAAGTCCCACTACGGATATATCGTTTAAACCTAAATTTAAGACCGTGTCCATCATTCCTGGCATAGACACACGTGCGCCTGATCGAACTGAGAGAAGCAGTGGATTATCAATATCGCCAAAATTCTTTTCATTTAATTTTTCAAGTTTACCTATCGCTTCATCGATCTGTTCCACTAACCCATCAGGGTACTGTTCATTTTCAAGATATAGAACACATACTTCTGTTGTTATCGTAAATCCAGATGGTACTGGAATTCCCAAATTTGCCATTTCAGCAAGATTTGCACCTTTCCCACCAAGCAGGTTTTTCATGCTGTTTTTGCCTTCAGTTTCACTGTTTCCAAAAAAGTATACAAATTTTTGATCTGCCACCGGATTTCCTCCACGGAGTGATGTATTGTAATTGATAATGTTGCTGATATCAGTAATAAATTGTGAACTCCAAGATGAGTTATTTTGTATTTAAGGTTGCGGTTATGATTGCATTGATTTGTTTTTTTCAAAATTTAATAGACTGATTTTTACGTAAAATATAGTTGTTTTTCTACAATCCTTATATATTAAACAATTTTGAGTATTAAAATGGTTGCGAAATGTTTATATATGATTGTTCCCTTTTATATATACTTTCAAATCAATTTATATGTGATTAAATCGAGAGGGATGAATGAAAAGACTTGGAACTGTTTTACATATATCGACACCTCGGGGTTTAATTGTCCGTGGTAATAAACCGGAATCATCTGATTCTGGTAGATGTGCTAATAAATCACCCAAATTAAATTCGGTTGTTTTGAACAAAGAGATTAAGCAAATTGGGAAAGTTAGTGGTATTATTGGACCTGTTGAGTATCCATATATCTATGTTAAATTATCAAAAGATATAGATCCGAAACAACAAGTCCACGTAAATGACCGTGTGTATGTTCTATAACACAGGTTAACAGCGTGGTGTATTTTATAATAATATCTAAAAATATTAAATTATAACATTATATTTATAAATTCATGGTGATGCTAAAATGGTAGAAGTTGAAAGAGTACGATATTCAGAGACGTCTGAGCGAGAGAAAACACGTGCAATGATCAAGGAACGGAAAGAGAAAGAAAAAAGTGCGGATGAAATAAAAGCAAAGGTTGAATGCCCGGAATGTGGAAGTCGCAATCTTGAACATGATTATGAACGTGCCGAACTTGTATGTGGGGATTGTGGTCTTGTTGTTGATGCGGAATTTGTTGATCAGGGGCCTGAATGGCGTGCATTTGACCACGACCAGCGTATGAAGCGTTCCCGTGTAGGCGCACCAATGACGTATACGATCCACGACAAAGGTCTTTCCACAATGATCGACTGGCGGAACCGTGATTCATACGGTAAATCAATATCATCAAAGAATCGTGCGCAGTTATACCGTTTGAGAAAATGGCAGCGTAGGATACGAGTTAGCAATGCGACAGAGCGAAACCTTGCTTTTGCGCTTTCCGAACTTGATCGTATGGCATCTGCACTTGGCCTTCCAAGAACCGTACGTGAGACTTCTGCTGTCGTTTATCGAAAAGCCGTTGACAAGAACCTTATTCGTGGGCGAAGCATCGAAGGAGTTGCAGCTGCAGCATTGTATGCGGCATGTCGTCAGTGCGGTGTTCCAAGAACACTTGACGAGATCGGAGAGGTTTCAAGGGTCAGCAGGAAAGAGATTGGCAGAACATACCGCTTTATCTCAAGAGAATTGTCTCTTAAACTCATGCCTACATCGCCGATCGATTACGTGCCAAGGTTCTGTTCAGGATTAACCCTTAAAGGTGAAGTACAGTCGAAGAGTGTTGAGATCCTGCGACAGGCTTCCGAGAAAGAACTGACAAGCGGACGTGGACCAACCGGTGTTGCGGCTGCTGCGATATATATCGCATCCATCCTCTGTGGGGAACGCAGAACACAGCGCGAGGTCGCAGATGTTGCCGGTGTTACTGAGGTTACTATCAGGAACAGGTACAAAGAGTTAGCAGAAGAACTCGATATCGAGATCATTCTGTGAGTGCAAGTAAGATTAAATTTGTTTGAAATTCAGACAAATTTAAGATATATTATGGGAATTGCGTAAATATTTGAATGCGCAATTCCCTCTTTAATTTTTTTTGATCGGGTCACGATTTTGACCAATTGCCTTTTTAACCAATAACCAGTTTTTTGTATCAACCATGTTCGAGATATTTGATATGCTTCTTGTCGGATTTGCTGTGGGCCTTACAGGTGCTCTTATGCCTGGGCCGATGTTGTTTGCAACAATAGATTCATCACTAAAGAAAGGATGGATCGCAGGTCCTGAAGTGGTTTTTGGTCACGCCATTCTTGAATTGGTTATCGCGGTATTGATCGTACTTGGTTTAACTTCATTTATCGGAAGTGAAGCGATATTTATTATTTCGGTTGTTGGAGGACTTGCACTCATTGTGTTCGGGGTTATGACAATAAAGGGTGCCAGCAATGCATCGGATGCTTTGCATTCAGATGGTGCGATCGTATCCAATCCCATTGCAGCGGGTTTCCTAACATCAGCATCGAACCCGTATTTCTGGATTTGGTGGCTTGCTGCCGGTAGTGCACTTGTTATGCGCGGACTTGAGATCAGTTTGATCGCAGTAGCGTTTTTTGTGATCGGGCACTGGATGGCTGACCTCGGATGGTACAGTTTGGTTTCCACATCGTTTAGCCGCGGGAAAAGTTTGATGTCTTCTAAGACCTATGAGCGAATATTGGTATCATGTGGCGTATTCCTGATAGTTTTTGGCGCATGGTTTGCGATTGGATGAGGTGAGTAATGTGGGGATCAATTGTATGAAAGTGCCAAAGGTTCAGGGTGAGCCAAACCGCCGTGTTCTTATTGAGATGGAACTGCTGGATAGTTCCAAAAAAATTGCATCAAACGGAGTTGATCTTTTTCTTCCGCTTGTCAGGGAGCCAAATGATGTTGAGAAAGATAACTTTGGTGATGTAGAGTTTCTTGAATATCAATTCGAAGAACACGAAAAGGCACCAACACTTGAAGACTTGCTGGGTTTCATGCCGCATTATGAGGTTATTGGTGATATTGCGCTGATAGAAGCCGATGATACTGATGCGGATCGGATTGGTGAGGCCCTGCTCAAATTCCATCCTCACGTTAATACTGTTCTCGGTGCAACGTCGCCTGTTGTAGGGGAATTTAGGGTGCGGGAGTTTATGCTAATTGCAGGAGAAGACAAGACCGAGACGATCCATAAGGAATATGGGTGCAGATATGCGGTTGACCTTGCAAAAGCATATTTCACTCCGCGCCTATCTACTGAACGCGAACGGATATTGTCATGGATAAAGCCGGATGATGTGGTTGTGGATATGTTTGCAGGCGTTGGTCCCTATAGTATTCTTATCGCAAAGAAAGCCAATCCAAAAAGGGTTGTTGCAATCGATAAGAATCCGGCTGCGGTTGAGTTTTTGCGCAGGAATGTTGTTTTGAATTCTGTTGACAATGTTAAGGTTATCGAAGGTGATGCGAATGTGGAATCTCAAAGGTTTGCAGGTATTGCCGACCATGTTATAATGAACCTGCCGCACAATGCCTTTGATTTTTTGGATTCTGCGGTAAAGTTGACAAAACCCGGCAGTATTATTCATTATTATGGAATGACGCATGAGGATGATCTTTTTGATGGTTCCATCGGGCTCATTGAGGCTGCGGCGGAGCGTGTCGGCAGGGAGATCGAGGTTGTGGAGAGGCGGACTGTCAGGTCGTATGCCCCGCATCAGTACAATATATGTATTGAGGTTAGGGTAATCTGAATTGGATTTTTTGGTATGGGCGAGCGAAATTGTTAAATCATTTTATTGATATTAGAAACACCAGATGCCTCTGTGGCTTAGCCCGGTATAGCGGCTGATTCGTAATCAGCAGGTCGAGAGTTCGAATCTCTCCGGGGGCTTCAATTTTTATGTACAAAAAGTACGAATCTATCCTTAGAAATACTCCTTCTAATCTCTGATTCCAAAGATATATACATCTTTAAACTTAATATAAATTGCTTGAAAGAGCACAATTTATAAACTGAAGTGGAGTGGTTGAAATGGCGTTAATGGATTCGCAAATACTGGGGAGTTTGTATGGGATGTTAGACCAATTTATTGCATTTATTCCGAAATTAGTTGCAATTATTGTACTGCTAATTGTAGGACTGATATTGGGTAAGATCATTGGTAAGATCGGAGCAACAATTCTTGATAAGATCGGATTAGATAATCTGATCGATGCGACTGCTATAGGTGGTATGATCAAAAAGGCAGAGATAACTACGGTAGGATTGTTTGAGGCAGTAATTAAGTGGTTCATATACCTTATTTTTGCTGTGATCATTATAGATATGTTGGAGATAGCGATCGTAGCAAAATTTATCACTGATATTATTGCGTATATTCCTTTGTTAATCTCGGCATTGGTTGTTTTGCTGATCGGTCTGATGATCGTTGACTTCATAGTGAGTTTGATCTCTACGATACTTAAGGCCTCAGGCATTGACGATAAGATATTGAGTGGTGCTAGTGGGGATGCTCTAAAAGCAAGTGGAATGGCGCCTTCAAGTATCATTTCAGGTCTTGTAAAACTGTTCGGTTATCTTATTTTCATATTGGCAGCAGTCAATATACTTGGATTGACGATAGTCGCAGATTTCCTGGTAGGTGTGGTAAATTATCTGCCGAATCTGATTACAGGAATTCTGATATTGATAATTGGAATGTTGGTCGTCGACTTCTTTGCTGATCACATACAGAGCATCGTTAAAGGGATGAATATCGAAGGTATGGAGATGTTGATCCCGGCGATAAAGGGCTTTTTGTTCTTTATACTGATATTGATGGCCTTTGATACGATGCTTATCGATACCAGCATTTTCTACATCCTAATTGGGCCACTTGCATGGGGACTTGCAGTAGTAGTGGCATTTAGGTGGGGGATAAAAGAGGCTCTGGTTGCATATGCGAAAGCCAAATAAATAGCCTCTTATTCACTTTTTTGGAGTATATTAGGTATTTCCGGATATACTCCAAATTTTGTTTTATCTTACAGCAGGGGGCACGAAAGAACTTATATACCCCTGCATACTTTTTTTGTCTTTGTTTAGCAGTTTTCGACGCCAAGTCTAACCGCCGCAGGCGGCACGCCCCATAATCATCAATGAAATCTTCCTCTTTTAGTATTTAATGGACAA
>JAUSPM010000267.1 GCA_030655675.1 Methanosarcinaceae archaeon
TACGGGAACGTGATCCCAAACAAAATACTCGTTATCCCTCTCGACCTACTTAGATAGTAGGTGACAAGATACATTTTTTTGTTGCTCTTGCAATAAGGGGTATATACGAACAAATACAATAATTTTAACAACATAATAACACTAATATCACACTTAAAAAATTAATGGAGATAAAAAGAATGAGTAATGATGAACTTGTAGAATCCGGCAATATGAAAATGGGATGGGCACGCGACCATATGCCTGTGCTTGCAGTTATAAGAGAACAATTCGAGCGTGATAAACCACTGAAGGGGCACAGGGTTGGGATGGCATTGCATGTTGAAGCAAAAACTGCTGTTCTTGTTGAGACACTTGCGGCTGGTGGTGCAGAGGTTGCGATATGTGGATGCAATCCGCTTAGTACACAGGATGATGTCGCACAAGCACTGGATACGCGCGAGAATATCTCATGCTATGCAAAATATGCATGTACGAACGATGAATATTATGAAGCAATCGACAAGGTTCTCGATTTTAAACCTGATATTACGATAGATGATGGTGCAGATCTTATCTTCAAGATGCACACCGAGCGCAAGGATATGCTTGCTACGATAATTGGCGGTTGCGAGGAGACTACAACTGGCATACACAGGTTAAAGGCAATGGAGCGTGATGGTGCTCTCAAGATGCCTGTTATTGCGGTAAATGATGCAATGACAAAGTTCATGTTCGACAACCGATATGGGACCGGTCAGTCTTCATGGGACGGGATAAACAGGACTACGAATTTGCTTGTTGCAGGTAAGAATGTGGTAATTGCAGGTTATGGCTGGTGTGGTAAGGGTGCTACAATGCGTGCTGTAGGACTTGGTGCTAATGTTATCGTGACTGAGATTGACACAATACGTGCTCTGGAAGCGCGTATGGATGGTAACGAGGTTATGACGATGAAAGAAGCTGCAAAGATCGGGGATATATTCGTTACTACTACGGGAAACCGTGATATTCTTACAAAAGAGCATTTTAAGGTTATGAAAGATGGTGCAATCCTTGCAAATTCCGGTCACTTCAATGTTGAGATAAATCTGGATGATCTAACCGCGATGGCGAAATCGATCAAAACTGTCAGGAACAACATCAAGGAATATGATATTGGAGACCGGCGCATCAATGTCATTGCAGATGGAAGGCTTGTAAACCTTGCAGCAGGTGACGGACATCCTGCTGAGGTGATGGATATGAGTTTTGCGAATCAGGCACTGTGTGTACGTTATATTTCAGAGAATAAGTTGGTAAATGGTGTCCATGCAGTTCCACATGACCTTGATATGTATGTTGCAAAATTAAAACTTGAAGCAATGGGCATCGAGATAGATGAATTGACAGATGAGCAATCTGAATACATGTGCGGATGGGAATGCGGAACATAACCGCAATCAACCTACCGTTTTTTTGCAATATGGCGTTAACTTTGTAAAGTGCAAAAATAATATTATATATACATTTCGAGTAAATATTAGTTAAAAATATTGATTTATAATTATTAATCAATGTGAATCCTTAACTGCTTTGAAAATACAAATGAGTTCATTGCCCCGTTCGGAATGCTTATATATGATATTACCGTTGTGACAGCGCTAAGACTGAATTGGTATGAGTGCATATTATATTGAAAAGTATTCATTACCAATACCACAAAGGGCTTGTAGCTCAGTCAGGCAGAGCGTCTGGCTTTTAACCAGACGGCCTAGGGTTCAAATCCCTACAAGCCCGCTCAAAATAATAAATTAGATCAAGATCAACGGCAAATGTCAGGCACAAATCTGCATAAAATTACACCGTTTTTATCTGGACATTTTACAGGGAGGAGAAAAATTGAGAAAATTCAGCTTGCTCGACCACAATTCAGTCCCAAAACATGAAATTATACAAGAAGATGACATTAGATCGTTATTAGAGAAATACCAGATAGAAAAAGAACAATTGCCAAAATTAAAAGAATCAGATCCTGTTGCAAAGGAACTTGAGGCAGTAGTTGGCGATATCGTTAAGATCACAAGGATCAGCCAAACCGCTGGTGAATCACTTTATTATAGGCTCGTAATTGAGTAGTAAAATAGGAGTTAGTAGTTTTAAGGAGCTACTTGTTCAACTCCAACTAAAGTGGGCATGGGTAGTTTTTCGTTTTAACATTTTAAGTAATCAATAAATTCATAGTATAAATTCAAAGAAGGTGCTATCATTACGTTAGATATTAATGTTTTATCAGAAGCTTATTTTACACGAGATAAGATTGTAAAGCATCACATAGATTCCTATAATAAGTTTTTGGATTCAGGGCTGCAAAAGATCATTGATGAGCAGTCTACAATTGAAACCGATTTAGAGGACATTTATGTTAAGCTAGGAAAAATAAGAGTGGAGAATCCGATCGTCAAAGAGGCAGATGGCGCAATTGAAAAACTGTATCCAAACGAGGCAAGGCTTCGTAATCTCTCATATTCGGCACCATTGTTCCTTGAGATGAGTGTGGTAAATGGCGACACCGAATTCGAACCAGTTGAAGCAAGGGTTGGCCAAATGCCGGTTATGATAAAATCCCGCATCTGTAATCTGGCAGGGATATCTGAGGCGGAAATGGTGAAATACGGTGAAGACCCACTCGACCCTGGTGGATATTTTATAGTTAATGGTACCGAGCGCGTTGTCATGACCTTAGAAGATCTTGCTCCGAATAAGATCCTGACCGAGATCGGTGTGCGTTATGGGGACAATATCGAAGTTGCTAAAGTATTCTCGCAAAGACGTGGATACCGTGCTCTCGTTGTTGTGGAAAGGGGGAGAAAATCACTACTGGAAGTATCGTTCCCGTCAATCTCAGGACGGATCAATTTCATAACACTAATGCGTGCACTTGGTATTGAAACTGATGAAGATATCGTAAATGTGGTATCAACTGACCCTGAGATCATGAAATTCATGTTCGAAAATCTTGAAGAAGCTGAAGTGTTTACTACTGCAGAAGCTATCGAGAAAATAGGAGGACGTGTAGCATCCGGGCAGGCACGAGAGTATCAGATCAAGCGTGCAAACTATGTTATTGACAGGTATTTACTTCCGCATCTCGGAAACGAAGCACGTGATAAGATTGCAAAGGCACATTTCCTTGGTAGAATGGCTGAATCTTGTTTTGAACTTGCCCTGGGCAGACGTTCTGGTGATGACAAGGATCACTATTCCAATAAGCGATTAAAACTTACAGGCGACCTGATGGAAGATCTTTTCAGAGTTGCGTTCAACCGTCTAACACGTGATGTGAAATACCAGCTTGAGCGTGCAAACATGCGAAACCGAGAGTTGAATGTTGTCACTCTTGTACGTGCAGATGTATTGACAGACAGATTACAGCACCCACTTGCCACAGGTAACTGGGTTGGTGGCAGGACCGGTGTGTCACAACTTCTTGACCGCACTGACTACATATCAACACTGTCACACCTAAGGCGTGTAATTTCACCATTATCAAGAGCACAACCTCACTTCGAAGCGCGTGATCTACACCCAACACAATGGGGACGATTGTGTCCATCCGAGACACCCGAAGGTCCGAATTGTGGATTGGTGAAAAACTTTGCACAGATGGTCGAATTGTCAACTGGTACAGATGATCTGGACACGATCAAGAACACACTTTACAATCTGGGTGTTACACCAAGTATATTGTATGCTCCTGTTATTCAAGTAATTGAATATGACGAAGATGTTGATGATTACACTGACGAACTGGATCCAGATAAAAGTGATATTAAAGTAACTAATTATGAGGATGACCCTGTACCAACTGAAGCTTCAAGTGACAGCGTTGATGATATTGTGGATTCGATCCTGATTGATACTACAGATGATGTTGAAGGGGGCGATATATTATGAATGAAGCAAAAGTGTTTTTAAACGGGGAATTCGTCGGAACACGTGCAAACCCTGTTGAACTGGTGGCTGATATCCGCGCAAAAAGGCGTGAAGGAGTATTACCGCGCCAGATCAATGTTACATTGTATGAAGATACACATGAAGTGATCATAAATTCGGATATAGGGCGAGCACGCAGACCACTTCTTATCGTTGAGAATGGTGTGCCTCTTGTAACAGAGGAACATATTGAGCAACTTAAGAATGGCGAGATCGTGTTTGAGGATCTGATAAATGAAAAATTAGTCGAGTTCATTGATGCCGAAGAAGAAGAAAATATATTTGTTGCATTGTATGAGAAAGACCTAACCACAGATCATACCCACATGGAATTGGATCCATCAATGATCCTTGGTATCTGTACCGGAATGGTTCCATATCCGGAACATAACGCATCCCCAAGAAACACGATGGGTGCGGCAATGGTCAAGCAGTGTATCGGTGTATCTACCGCAAATACCAAACTCAGACCGGACACCCGTGCACATATTTTACATTACCCACAAAGAGCGCTTACACGAACGCAGACAAGCGAAGCAATTCGTTTTGATGATAGGCCGGCAGGGCAAAATTTTGTTGTGGCTGTATTGTCTTATGAAGGGCACAACATTGAGGATGCACTGGTGTTCAATAAAGGTTCAATTGAAAGAGGACTTGGCAGAAGTCATTTTATAAGAACTTTTGAGGGTGAAGAGCGAAGATATCCTGGTGGCCAGGAAGATAAGTTTGAGATCCCTGATTCAGAATTCAGGGGTGCACGTACTGCGGAAGCATATGCGAACCTTGACAGTGACGGGCTTGTAAATCCGGAGACTGTTGTCGGTCCAAATGATGTACTTGTCGGAAAGACCAGTCCACCTCGTTTCCTTGAGGAGCAGTCAGATTTCGGTATTACTGTAGAACAGCGAAGAGAGAGTGCAATTACCATGCGCTCGAACGAGAAGGGGATCGTTGATACAGTCATTTTGACTGAATCAATAAACGGCACACGTCTTGCAAAGGTCAAGATACGCGACGAAAGGATCCCAGAGATCGGTGATAAGTTTGCGTCAAGACACGGCCAGAAAGGTGTTATCGGACTTATTGTGCCATATCATGACATGCCATTCACAGAGCAGGGAATGGTTCCTGATCTTGTAATCAATCCACACGCGATCCCATCCCGTATGACGGTGGGGCACGTTTTGGAAATGATCGGTGGTAAGGTCGGTTCAATGGAAGGAAGACGCATCAATGCGACTGCATTCTCTGGTGAGAAGGAAGAAGATCTTCGTTCTGCGCTTGCGAGACATGGATTTGCCCATACTGGAAAAGAAGTGTTGTTCGATGGTGTTACTGGTAATAAGATTCAGGCAGATGTGTTCGTGGGTGTCATTCTGTATCAGAAACTGCACCACATGGTCGCATCAAAGATCCATGCAAGATCACGCGGTCCTGTACAGGTTCTGACACGTCAGCCAACTGAAGGTAGGGCACGAGAAGGTGGTCTGCGATTTGGTGAGATGGAGCGAGATGTGCTTATCGGACACGGTGCTGCAATGACCTTGAAGGAACGATTGCTTGATGAATCCGATAAAGTGGTCGAACTTGTTTGTGGAAATTGTGGTATGATCGCTACGTTCGATAGAAAGCGAAATGTAAGGTACTGTTCAAACTGCAGCACAGAGACTGATATTCATCCTGTAGAGATGAGTTATGCGTTCAAGTTGTTACTTGATGAGATCAAATCGCTTGGAGTTGCACCGAGACTTAGCCTTGAAGATGCAGTATAGGTGATTCAAAATGGATAATAAAATGCCTTCAATACCTAAACGAATTGGTGCAATCAAATTTGGTTTGATATCACCACGTGAGATTCGTAAGATGAGTGTCACAGCGGTAATAACCGCAGACACGTATGATGATGACGGATACCCGATCGACATGGGACTTATGGACCTCAAACTTGGTGTCATCGACCCGGGTCTTAAATGTAAGACCTGTTCAAGCCGTGCAGGCGAGTGCCCAGGGCACTTTGGACACATTGAACTTGTCGCACCTGTGATCCATGTTGGATTTAATAAGATGATCAGAAAGACGCTACGGGCAATATGTCCGAAATGTAGTCGTCTGGCAATTGCACCTGCAAGGAAAGTAGAATATCTTGAACAATTTGCCAAATTAAAGGAAATGGGGCATTTACCTGATTCAGTTATCAGTGAGGTATTCAAAGAGGCTGCAAAGGCAAAGACTTGCCCTTACTGTTATGATGCTGATGGCAACCCTACACGAAAGACGGAGATCAAATTCGAAAAGCCGGTCGAGTATATAGAGGATGGGGAAAAACTTACCCCAACCGAGATACGAGACAGGTTTGAGAATATTCCTGATGAAGATGTGCGTGTGTTCGGAATGGATCCTGTGAACGCAAGACCGGAATGGGTGATCTTGACTGTTCTTCCTGTGCCGCCAGTAACTGTCCGCCCATCAATTACGCTCGAATCAGGTCAGCGCAGTGAAGATGACCTGACACACAAGTTGGTAGATATTATACGTATCAACCAGCGTTTCCAGGAGAATCGTGAAGCAGGTGCACCACAGTTGATCATTGAGGATCTGTGGGAACTGTTGCAGTATCATGTTACTACATTCTTTGATAACGAAGTGTCAGGTGTACCGCCTGCAAGACACAGGTCTGGAAGACCTCTTAAGACACTTTCCCAGAGATTAAAAGGTAAGGAAGGAAGGTTTAGGGGAAGTCTGTCCGGTAAGCGTGTGAATTTCTCTGCACGTACTGTTGTGTCACCTGATCCAAACCTGAGTATCAATGAAGTGGGAGTACCACTCCAGATCGCAAAACATATGACAATTCCTGTGAGGGTCATAGGACGAAATCTCGAACTGATGCGAATGTATGTTAATCGTGGTAGGGCAAATCACCCCGGTGCGAATTATGTGATGCGTGAAGATGGCCGTCGCATTAAAGTTACTGAGCAGAATCACGAGGAACTTGCTGAAAAGATCGAACCAGGGTGGATCGTTGAGAGACAATTGATCGATGGTGACATAGTGTTGTTCAACAGGCAGCCTTCACTCCACAAAATGAGTATTATGGCACATCAGATAAAAGTGCTGCCAAATAAGACATTCCGATTGAATCCTTGTGTGTGTCCACCATACAATGCTGAT
>JAUSPM010000002.1 GCA_030655675.1 Methanosarcinaceae archaeon
TCTGTCAGATAGAGGGAAATTGAGGTTGATGAAAATTCAAATGATCTATTCGGACGGGATGAACAGGATTTACAGGATGCAACGCCGCATCGAAATCCTGTTCATCCTGTAAATCCTGTCATAAAATTGACTGAATGGATAGACAAACTAAATACAATTAAGGAGTCATAAATCTTCCAAAAGGTATCAGTAAGGTCAAGGTTACGATCGAATACGAGTGAGTGGTCATAGGTTGGTGGAAAAAGATGGATAAAACCGAGATAATAAAAATCATAGAAGAAATAAGAAATGGGGCATCTTCAGAGATGGTTGAAAGTTATCAATTAGACCTCAAACGGTATCCGGATAGTTCCAGCCACGAGAACCAAAAGAAGAAACTCTCATCTCTTCTTCGGGAATACGCTGTTGCCTTCGCCAACGCAGAAGGCGGGACGCTTCTATTTGGAATAGAAGACAATATTTCCGGTACGGAAGCCATAACTGGATGTCATAATTACAATATTGATGAAATACGAAGAATGGTATTTGACGGCACAAAACCGCCTATCATTGCAGAGATTGAAGAGATTTTGCAACCAGAAGGGATGTTAATTGCAGTCAAAGTACCAAAAAGTCCCCGAATCCATTCCACATCATCCGGAAAAAAGTATCAGAGAGTCGGAAAAGAGAACAGACTAATTTTTCCTGAAGACGAAACAAGCCTAAAAGTTTCAAGAGGATATGATTACACAGCAGGATACCTGCTTGATGTCGGAATAGAATCAATTGACCTTCTTGAAGTAGCAAGACTTCGCAACTGGATTGAAAAATACACTCCCGCATCAGAAATCCTGAAACTCGATGACACGGACTTGCTCAAATCACTTGGGATAATACGTGAGATCGATGGGAAAGACCGTCTAACTATTGCAGGACTTATGTTGCTTGGAAAAGAACATACAATCAAAAATAACATGCCTCAAAACGAGATGATCTATTTCAGGTTTGAAAAAAGTGACGTTGACCCCGTCCAGAGCACCTACTTGAAGTTGCCCCTTCTAAAATCGATTGAAAAGATATGGGATTTCATCGAACCATTCAATTCAGTCCATCTCATAAAAGACGCATTTTTAGAAACTCCAATACCAAGTTTTCCTGAAGATGTTGTAAGGGAAGCCCTGTTAAATGCCGTAGTCCACAGGGACTACACACTACCCGATTCCATTTATGTGCGTATGTCCCCTCATAAACTTGAGATATCAAGTCCGGGTTCTTTCATTGGCGGTGTAACGCCGCACAATGTCCTCACCCATCCACCAGTGAGACGTAATCCTCTTCTGGCAGAGATATTTCAGCACATCGGCGCGGTAAATCGTGGGGGACTCGGTGTAGACAGAATGTACCGCAGGCTCCTATCTTATGGAAAGTTGCCGCCCGAATATCCTGATATCGATGGTGCTGTAGAAGTCATACTCCGAAACGGCACTTTTGATGAAGCAATGGCGAGATTCATTGGCAAAAAAGCAAATGGAGGTCATGGCTGGAGACTTGAAGAACTGATTATATTGCATCACCTGAGAAGAAATGACAAGATCTCAACACAAGATGCCTCTGAAATTCTTCAGCGAACACCGAAAGAAGCCTCTGAAACGCTCAATTTAATGGAAGGTGTTTTCCTTGAACGAGTTGGAACAGGAAAAGGAACACATTATCAGTTGACCCATGAAACGCTTTCTTCTATTGGAGAAAAGGAAAAATACACTCGGATAAAGGGGTTGTCCGAAGAACAAAAACTCCAATTATTGAAGAATTACATTGAAACAAATGGGCGGATCACAAATGAAGAGGCGAGGAATGTTTGTGGTGTTACAAGATATCAAGCCGTAAGATTAATCCAAAAACTCGTGCAAGAGGGCATTGTAATACTAAAAGGGCAGGGGCGTGGAGCATATTATGAGAGATATTAAATGTGCGGTAAATGTGCGCGCACATTAATTAAATGAGCGCGCACATTTTAATTGAGCGCGAATGATTAAACAATGAATTTAATATTATATTTCACACCATAGAAACCCAAATCGACCAGCTCGTCTACAAACCTTTGCGACCTGACCCCCGAAGAGATTAAGATCGTCGAGGGATTCAATTAGGGAAAATGAGAGCGTCTGTCAGATAGAGGGAAATTGAGGTTGATGAAAATTCAAATGATCTATTCGGACGGGATGAACAGGATTTACAGGATGCAACGCCGCATCGAAATCCTGTTCATCCTGTAAATCCTGTAAATTCTGTCAAAAAAATTAAATTGGAAGAGTCACTGGAAAATAAGTTAAGGAGTCATAAACCATGACAATAATAGAAATGGATGCTGAGAACGATAAAACCACCAAGAACTTTGACAGGTACAAATTCACAAGTGGTACTGTAAATGGAAGCGTCTACCTTCCAAAAGGTATCAGTAAGGTCAAGGTTACGATCGAATATGAGTGAGGGAATACGGGGCATGGGTGTATGACATGTTAAACATCCCCGCGTCACCACATCTGCGTCTATCTGCGGTTAAAATTTTGTTTCATGTCCATTTGAATAACTGATTTTTGGAAAGCGCCGCCCGGCCACTCAAACAAACATCAATGCGCAGTCCATTGTTTTATAGATAAACAAACACTTTCATCCGACTTGGCTTCGATATATATACAAAAAAAACAATTATGTTTTAAAAAAAATAATGGAAATCGACTCGTTTACAAACTCTACGGCTTGGCCACCAAAGAGATTAAAATTGTCGAGGAGTTCAATGAGGAGAAATAATATGGATTCAAAAGATGCACTTGTTGTTTTCGAGGGTGCAAAAATAAGGAGAACGTGGTATGAAGCACAGTGGTTTTACTCAGTGGTTGATATAATCCAGACACTCACAGAAAGTGGTAGTCCAAGGCACTTTCCGCAGGTATATTTTGAAAACAAATCTTTTTATTAAAAAATTAATGATGTCGCATGAGTGTGGTTTTCAAAGTTTCTGTACAAATGGTTCGGAATAATATATCTAAATTTTTTACCTAAGTTTGCAAACCATATACTAAAACATGTCTTTTATGCACATACAATATAAATATAATATTTTAGATATACTCAAAAACGCTATCAGGAAAAATTATTGAATTTTTGTATATACCTGCGGAAAGCAAGGTCCAAGGCAGTACTGGGGGGTTTTGAAAAGGAGAGATTCTCAGTTGTTAACAATTTGTTTACAACTGAAATTGCCCTCATCTGATGGCAAATATTACAATACAGACTGCGTTAATACAGAAAATGCATTTAGACTTATTCAATCCATTCCTTCAAAAAAAGCTGAACCTTTCAAGAAATGGCTTGCGAAAGTAGGATATGAGCGGGTTCAGGAAATAGAAGATCCTGAACTGGCTCAAAAGCGGATGAAAGATATCTATGAACAGAAGGGGTATTCGGATGAGTGGATTGAAAAAAGAGTAAGAGGGGTAGCGATAAGAGATGAACTTACCAAAGAGTGGGATAAAAGAGGAATAAACTCCAGACGGGAATTCTCCATTCTGACAGATGAGATATCTAGGGCGACTTTCGGATTAACTCCCAGTGAGTATAAACATTTTAAAAAATTGGAAAATGAAAATCTGAGAGACCACATGGATGACATTGAATTGATCCTTACAATGCTCGGCGAGGCTACTACAACAAGGTTTACACGCGACAGGGATTCCCACAAATTTCCTGAGTTGAGAAATGATGCAAACGATGGGGGAGATGTGGCTGGTGCGACATGAAAGGATATTGAAGGAAAACTGGGGTGTAGCGTTATTTCAAGTGATAATTATCTTGAAGTGCCAGAGAAAATAAAAAGGATAGTAAACAAGAATAAATGACTTGAGGGCAGTGTCTTTTAATCTTAATCGTTATATCCCGCATATCTGCTGGGGGGAGTTTCATTGGCGGCGACTCTTTTATTTTCGAACGCGCGCCATAACCCCAAGATGATCCTCATGGAACGGCATCAGTTCCCGACTATCCAGTATCTCAAACCCGACATCAAATTCGTGTTCCAGTTTTTTGACCTCTTCCTTGAACACATTCTTCGGATTTGCAACAGTATCGATGCTTCGTGCCTTGATGGAAAGCAACAGATGACCGTCTTTTTTCAGGAATTGCTTCGCATTCACTGCTGCGATCTCACTCTGGTTCGGCTGTGCTACATCCTGGAATATCACATCAACTTCCTCGACAATATGCGCATATGCTTGTGGTCTATTGGCATCTGCAAGTATCGGGATAATATTTGGGCGCACGTCACAAAGTCCGATAAGGTCCCGCATAGTACGCGGTGAGAATTCCACGGCATACACGATGCCCTCTGAAACTATATCTGAAACATGGCTTACGGTCGTACCAGACGCTGCACCTAAGTATAGCACTTTTGAATCTCGTTCTATCGGGATGTTGAACTTTTTGATCATCATTGCAGCAAGTTTGCTGCGTTTTGGGTTCCATATCCGATACTCACAACCTTCGATCTCAACGAGTTTTTCCCCATACACACTCGCACCTGGAACAAGGTTTATCGTGGCAAGTTGCTTGCCGCCTCTTTCAGTGATCTCAAAAATACCGGAGGATACTTCTTTTGTTGACATCTATCTTCTTCCTCCCGATTTATTGTTTTGCTGTTTGTTTTGGGATCTGCCCTTTCCTTTTACACTGCCACCTTTACTCTCCCGCTTTGGTGGTTTTGGGTGGGCTGCCTTGATGCTCTCTATCTTCGCATCAAGTTCGGTTTTCAGCGATTCATTAAGTCCGTTGCCGGAATACACATCCATACGCACTGCAAGTGATATTTTTGCAGCAAGTGCCCGTGCGATCTTACCCCTCTGCCACCACGGAGAATTCTTTATCTGCGGATGGTTGAATATGATCCCGTGTTTGGGAGACGGCGCTCGTGCGCGCAGATGTTTGAAAAGTGCCCTGTTCGCACCGATCACCTGAATGGTGCTTGATGGGAAACGTGCCAGTTTTTCAAGTCCGCCTGCCATGCTTACCAATCTGGCACCGATAAGTGCGCCTGCGATATTGACAAGATTTGGTGCAGTGGTTTCCATGCTTTTTATAAGGTATTCTTCAATACGGCTCCGGCTGTCGTACAGGGTGCATATATTCTCTGCAAAACCCCTGACAAGTTCCTCGTCCAGTCCCGTAAGTTCAGCCCCCATCGAAGAAGTTGCTTTCTCGTACAGGCGGTCATCAGGTGAGACATTAGACCTTGAACCATATTTCGCAACAAACCTTGCAAGCGGTTCGGAGGACAGACCCACTTCAGGGAAATACATCCCGTACCATTCCGCCAGTCGCTCGGAAAGGCTGTTTGCAGCATCATCAATGTCATCCAGCGCCTCGACCGCCTGAATGATACCCATATCCGGCGTACCGCCCGAGATTTGTTTCTTTGCTGCACGGATGCTCACATCCCGAAGAAGTGTGTTGTACTCTCCCGTTGATCCGACAAACCCACATTCTATCGCAGCAGTGCGAAGATCAAAACCGGCAGGCGGTATGGCCATATTTGTTTCTTTTGGCTGGACCAACCTCTCTGCAAGAGCACCCGTATCCTTTGATAACATATCCCATTCCACCACTTTGCCGCTGTCATCAAGTGTAAGTATCCCAAACCATGTAATGATCTTCAAATCAAGCCTCCGTATTTGTAATTGTTGCGCCGCTGTTGTTCGCATGTGTGATTATAACACTGCCGCCAATGGTCTCATCCAGCATATCCTGCACGTCCTTTTGTATCTGCTTACCCTGCGTTTTGCTATCAACAAATCCGTACACTGCCGGTCCAAAGGAACTCATGCCTGCGCCATAGGTGCCGCTATCCTGCATAAACTCAATGATATCCCTGACCGACTGTGACTGGAGGTCAACCTCCCGTCGCTTGAACCCCACGCTCTGTATATGGTTTACCGCGCATCCGAAACTTTCAATATCTCCTTCCATTATCGCAGGCATCATCTGCATTAGGATCGTATGTGATACATCCTGTACCTCACGAAGTGGGATCGGGCATTCCTGCTTGAAAATATCTACTTCCTGCACATCATGCGCACCTTTTGTGTCGGTAATTGCGAGTACAATGTCCCAGTCAGGAAAGTCATGCCTGAACAGGATCGGTGCAGGGTCTGCATGACTTGCAGCAGATGGAGAGAATGCGCCTTTGTCGCTGAACCTGTGTCCGCCATCCACCAAAAATCCGCCGCTTTCAAATGAAGCAACACCAATGCCTGATGTACCCCCGCGACCGACCGCGATGGCGAGTTGTCTTGGACTCATTTCAAGTTCGTATAGTTCATTAACAGCAGTCGCGGCGCACAATGCAGATTGTGTGCCTGAACCAAGTCCAACATGATCCGGCATATCCTCTACGATCGTGATCTTCACACCCTCGCCATCCGGCAGGACGGCTTTTGCTGCTGCCTGCATCCTGCCGACAAGATGCGATCTGCCGATGATCTCAATGGAATCCGCTTTTTCGGCTGAGATTTGTATGTGCGGCGAATCCAGTGTGATCCCTACACCGCCGTCAACCCTGCCGATCTCGGCGTTGAGGTCGATAAGTGTTAGGTGGAGTCTGGATGGGGATGTTATTGTTATCATGTTGTTCAGATGTTGCTGCTTATTGCTATTTATTGTTATTTGGTTGGTTGTATTCGGTTATTTTGGTTCCAAGTTAACAATCCGCCGTAGGCGGCACATTTCTTCGATACCAATGAATTGTAGTCCAATGTTTGACAAATTGTTCGGGTTTTAAGTCAGCATAATTTCTAAATTAAGGAAATTGATTAAATTGACTATTGTTTATTTTTGTTGGTTAGTGGTGATGGGATGTGCCGCCTTCGGCGGTTATCGCATTGGTTTTAGTTTTTTTGTTTTTGTTAATCTGGTGCAGCATTGTGGTGTGGAGTGTTTAATGATTTCATGATAAAAACGATTCACCTCACGCGCGTAGCGCGCATTGCCCTGCATACACATCGAATTTTTAATTGCTTTCAGCATATTCCACAATTTATAATAGTATCTGTTTTATAAACAGATAGTGCAAGTTAATCTGAGCGTCAGAGTAGATTTTCTTGTTGTATATAATCTATAGGATTATGTAGTCCAAGTCAATGCGAACGAAGTGAGCATTTTCTTGTAGTATATAATCTATAACTTTTCGCACCTATAAGTAGTCTTATTAATCTCTATACCAATTAATTTTATTGTTGCAAAATACTATCCT
>JAUSPM010000012.1 GCA_030655675.1 Methanosarcinaceae archaeon
AGCGAGTCAGCAGAGATGGTCGAATATCTCCAACGAGATTCACCATCCGGCACCATATCATCCCATGCCATCTGATAGTTTTGACTCCATAATATTTTTCCGCTTTTTGCATCAATGGCATCAATAGTTGGAAGATGTAATGCATACAAAACCCCATCATCATAATTCAGATTGGCATTTTGTCCATTCTTCCAGAGTAAAACGCCAGAATCTGCATCTATGGCTTTAATACCTTCATCATTGAGATATAGGATATTCTCTTCGATAATTTGTATCATTGCAGGTTCCTGTCGGCTAACCCAATCGCTTAATTCATAAGTCCATGCTATTTTTAAAGGCGGCTCAAGGGTTACAGCTTCAGTTTCCACAAGATGTATTGACAGATTGGAAAATTCAAAGTCGTCATAATTAGTCCCATTTACATTACTTCCTGATGTAATGCGAATCGTATTCGTTCCGTTTTTAAAATATGCAGAATCTACCGAAAAGGTAATCCGTATTAGTTCATCATCAGAAATTTGTGCTGGAATATAATCGTTTAGAGTTGCGATTTCAATATCATTGAGGTACACCTTATCCAGAAATTCATCTGATGCCTCCGGGACAATACTTCTGGCATCCAGTTTGAGCCTGGCATTGTTGATCTGCGCCAAATTGTCTAAATTGAAATCAACAGTATAATCTATGCCCTCTGGCTCGTTTGGAATCAAATCATCCTTAAAATCATCCCCAAGATGATGTTGTCCATTATCGAGAACTATCTCAGCTGCAATGCCTGTCTGACTTATTGCAAGAATCATTACACCAAATAATATTATTTTCAACCACCATGTCCTCAAGATTATCCCTCCAATATATATTCTATCTGCATTCAACCAATATTAATATGAAAAATATATCGTTTCGATTATACACATGAATTATTTATCAAACACCATTTCCTGTAATTTTTCCAGAGTATCCTTGCTTTTCCCCGTCTTCTCGATCTGGAAAAATTCTTTGAGTTTTTGGATCGCATGCTCATCGATATAAAAATCACTTATAGTCTTGTATTTATTCATCAGCAAACTAACTTTAATATCAGGATACCTGCCTACAAGATAATTTTTACAATAAACAGCAGCATCCTGATCAGATGTTGCCCTGCCTATTAGTATCGCTATTGTCTTGTCACCAAAACAGTGATAGACATTTTGCAAAATTATACAACCTGATATTGTCGGGGTAATTACAATATCACCTCGTTTGGATGCATATTCATCAACCGATATTACATGTTTTTTTTCAATCTCAAACAATTGCTCTTCACTTTCCGCTTCGGCGAGTATGATGAACTCTGTTGGAAAACCTATCTTTTTCCAGTCAGGAACAATGGTATATCTTTCGATCACTCCATCTTTCTGCATCGCACGTGTGTGATATGCTGCAGAATTGCCGTCCTTGAACTCCAGTATTTTGGCAAGCTCGGCATTTGTCATCTTGCCATTTTCCATCAAAGTCAATAGAATATGCATATCAGTTTCATTTAATGATGAGAATTCTGATATTGTTTCAGCTATTTCTTTTGTTTTGTCCATATTCTGTGTTTTCATTGCAATCAACGAGAATATGTGTTCGTTTTACTAAAACCTTTTCATTAATTTGGTGTTATTGAATGTTTTAGGTGCTTCAAATATATAATTTTCTTTTCGTTTAACGAAACTATTATTTCGTTAATAATTATTAATATATATATTTCAGCAATAACAGTAACATATTTATCAAATGAATTCATTCATTACAAAAAAATAATGATATTTAAAACAATGAAACCATTATTTTGATGGGAGGGTACGATATGATAAAAGCTAAAATATTAATTATGGTGCTCCTGATCAGTTCATCAATGTTTGTAGCAGGATGTATTGACGGAGAACTCAGTGCCGAACAAATCGCAGAGAAAATGCAACAGAAGCAGGATAGTATTGAAGATTACTCATACACAATGTACATGACAATGGAATTCGGTGGCCAGAAAATGGAAACTGAAGCCGACATGATGTACAAAAAACCGAACAAATTCAAATCCGTTCAGAAACAACCGGCTGAAATGGCAGGAGGTGTTTCGGTTTCTGATGGTGAGACCTTATGGACATACATTCCACAGCAAAATACTGTCATGATAATGGAACTGCCTGAAATACCTGAGCAGAATGAGCAGGATTACCTGCAACTTGTTGGGATGATGTTAAATGAGAGTGATTTCTCACTTGCAGGCATTGAGAAAGTTGATGGCAGAACTTCTTATGTAATCGAAATGTCACCAAAAAACGAAAGCGACTTTAGCGACTTTAGTATGTTTGGAGACATGAAAGTGTGGGTGGATAAAGAAACATGGATGCCGCTAAAAATGGACATGAAAGATGCCGACGGGAATCCAATGTATTCTGTGGAATATCGAAATTTCCAAATCAATACCGGCATATCAGATGATGAATTCCAGTTTGATATCCCTGAAGGTGCAGAAGTAAAGACTCTAAATATGGATGAACTGTTGACGCCGCAGGGAATGACACTTGAAGAAGCCCGGGAAGAAGCAACATTCGACATATTGGTGCCTTCATATCTTCCGGAAGGTTATGAATTTGATAGTGCGATGGTGTTTCAAGGATTTGTTGAAACTGTTTCCCTGACATACAAAAACAGTGAC
>JAUSPM010000017.1 GCA_030655675.1 Methanosarcinaceae archaeon
CGCGAGGGTGCGAAAGCCGTTGTGTGTGCACCTATTGTCAGTACAACTGTCGAGAAGATTTTGCGGATACCTGTTGCTACTATTATGCCAAAGAATAGTATGATAGAAGCGATCGAACTTGCGGCGCGGAAGATTGCTTGAGAAAACATGAAGATTTGATCTTCAAGTTTAAAGCAATTTTATGAACTCATCTGGTGAAAGTCCTGATTGTCTTATTATAGACTTTAGAGTTCCGATTGGTATCTCTTTATAATTTGGAATTATGACAATGAATGTTTCGTGGGATATCTGTCCCTTCATTTTTATGTGGCTTCCTTTTTGTGAAACAATTTGAAAGCCAATACTGTTTAGGGCTTTTATTATACTAAATAATATCTACTTTTTGTGACTTTCTGCCACAGAGAACGTGGCAACAATCCCTCTGTGCGCTCTGTGGCTGTCAGATATAGTTCTAAATTATACTTGCGGAGTAGTATATAACGCCGATTGGAACACCTGCAACATCTATCCACATTTACATAAACCAATACAATCATGCATTTCTGGCAATCTATGATCTGCACAAAAAGTTCCTTTGCAGCGTCTGCATGTAAACGATCGTGGTACTGTTTTCTCAATTACATCTAAATTTTCACCAGTGTGCTGTCTGTGTTTTGCCGGTCCGATTTGATTACAATAGTCACATTCCATGATTATACCTATATTTAACACATTAATATAGTTTATTGCTTTCTCAACAGTTGTTGTAGTCTTTTTTATGAAACGTAACAAAGTAGTGAGAAACGAGGTCTTTAGACACTAACGAGGTAGATACGAACAGATGAAAAGCCTCGCAATAATACACCCGATTTACTAAAACGTGTACCGGAATTAGATATTTTTATACTAACACTTATTCTTTTATTTTTTCCAGAATTCGGGAGTAAGCATCACTATAACAGTAAACACTTCAAGCCTTCCAATCCACATATTTGCAATCAGCACTAATTTTCCGATTGGGTGTACAACATCAAAATTAGCCATCGGACCGACCAGATTAAACCCGGGACCAATATTCCCAAGAGTTGCAATGGATGCAGTCAATGAACTGATCATATCCATCCCTAATATGGACAATATTCCTGAACTGACAATGAATATTATAAAATAGATCACAACAAAAGAAACAATCGATTGCATCACATCATCCGACACAGTCGTGCCATTGAATTTAATAGGCTTGATCGCTTTTCTGTGAACTGATTTGAACAATTCACGACGTCCATATTTTAACAACAATAATACCCTTACGACTTTGATGCCACCGGCAGTTGAACCCGCCGATCCACCGATGAACATTAGGGTGAACAGCACCATCCTTGCAGAATCCGACCATAGGTTAAAGTCAATTGTTGCAAAACCGGTTGTAGTAACAATAGAGACCACCTGAAAAACGGCATATCTCAATGAGTTTAATACAGAATAATCCATATCACGCCATAGCAGAATAGTAAGCAAACCGGTTGCAAAAAGCACTATGGCAGCATAGAATTTGAATTCATTATCTTTCAACAAACTTTTATTATTAACATACAATGTCTTATAATGAAGCGCAAAATTCGCACCGGCAATGAACATAAACAGCGTGATAATTCCCTCAATAAGAGGGCTGTTAAAAGATTGGATACTATCCGAGTATGTTGAAAAACCTCCACATGCCATTGTCGTGAATGTGTGTGTCACTGCATCATAGAGCGACATTTTTGCAAGTAAAAGTAATGCGACTTGAATAAGAGAAATAACAACATAGACCATCCAGAGGATCTTTGCAGTTTCCCTTATCCTTGGTTTTAACTTGTCTTCAGTGGGACCCGGGGCTTCCGCACGGAACAACTGGCGTCCGGCAACACCAAGTTTTGGGAGAATGGCTATGAACAACATGATAATACCCATGCCACCAAGCCATTGCGTCATGCTGCGCCAAAATAAGATGCTCCTTGAATGACTTTCTATATCCACAAGAACGGTTGCACCGGTAGTTGTAAAACCTGACATTGATTCAAAAATTGCATTTAGCGGAGTTATTCCGTCAAACACATAAGGAATAGCGCCAAAAACGGCTGCAGCAAGCCATCCAAAGGCTACGATAGCAAATCCTTCTCTTGTTTTCCATTCTTCGTCTGACTTATATTTAAGTGAAAGAATAATACCTGTAAAACCAGTCACTGCAACTGCAACAATGAATGGATACAATGATTCATCATAATAATATGCAACCAATAGTGGTACAACCATTATCATTCCGAGAAAACGGAGCAATCCACCCAAAACATTCAAAACTATCTTAAAACTCATAAGAACCACTTGATCTATTTGAACATGCGTTCCACATCTTTAACTGCAGATGGTAATGAAAATACCACTACACGGTCACCTTCTTCAATTACGTGATCCCCACGAGGAACGATCGTTTCATCTTTATGAACAACCATGCTGACAATTGCCCCTTTAGGGAATTTGATATTCTTCAAAGGTTTGCCTACGATCTTTGATTTCTTTAATGCAATATATTCAATTATGTCGGCTTTATTGCCTTCGATAGTTGTAAGTGCTTCGATACCGGTCCCCATTGTCAATTTTAACACTTCGTTAACAGTTGCCTCCCTTGGACTTATGGCACTGTCAACACCCACCATTTCAAAAAGCGGAACATATTCTGACCGGTCAGCTCTTGCAATAACTTTTTTCGCACCGAGTTGCTTTGACAAAAGTGCACACAACATGTTCTTTTCATCACTATCTGTTACTGCAATGACCACATCCATTTCATGTATTCCTTCTTCTTTTAACAGGTTCACATCTGTGCCATCACCATGAAGCACCAGAACTCCTGGTAAAGTATCAGCCACACATTCACAGCGCTCTCTGTTGTTATCGATTATCTTAAGGTCCACATCATCTTTATCAATCAGCTTTGCAAGATAGAATCCAACAACACCCCCACCTATAATAAGGATCTTGCTTCGCTTGCCGGTGACTTCACCAAAAAGTCCGCGAATATTTTTCATGGCTTCCGGTTTTCCAATTACTACCATGTGATCGTTCGCTTTTATTATGTCTTGTCCATGTGGAATAATAACTTCAGCATCCCTGAAAAGTGCACTCACAATGCAACAATCCGACAATTGGAGATCTTGCATCTGTTTCCCAACAAGCGTATTTTCCGGCCTGACAACAAATTCCATCATTTCCACTTTTCCATCAGCAAAAACCTCGGCATCAATGGCAGAAGGAATGGAGAGAAGATCAGCGACCTCTGATGCAAGAGCAAGTTCGGGACAGATCATGGTATCAATACCTATCTGCGTTCGTTTTGCCACGGGTTTATCAATATAATCAGGATTGGTGACCCTTGCTATCGTTTTTATAGGTTTTTTACCTTCAACTATCAATTTGGAAGCCATACATGCAACAATGTTCACCTCGTCATTTCCAGTAACTGCAACCAAAAGATCAGCATTTTCCAGAACATTTGAAAGGATCGACACATTTGCGCCATTGCCCTGTATTACCTGTACATCCAGTTCATCCGCCCTCTGGCATGCAGCCTCATCCTGATCAATGAGGACTACATCATGTGTAAGGTATAGGGATTTTGCAATATGAAAACCTACTTCCCCTGCACCAATAATAACAGCTTTCATAACATTTCCTCAAACATATGGAATAATCTCAACTAAAAAAATCTCACTTCGGTCAAATTAACTCGCACTACATATTTATAAAACATATCGTGAAATAAAATAAACGGTTCATATTTTAGAATACGCCCTATAATCATTATTAGTGTTTAAACTTTACTCTAAAAACACTACAGTTGAAATAAAAATAATAAGTTAGTGAAAACAGACATCAAATGCCTGTTCTACATAAAATATATACAAAAATAAAAATGTCAGATTTTGCATTAGAAACTATGCTTCAAATGCACCTTTTACTTTGTTAAACAAACTTTTTCCGCTTTTGTTTGCATGCGAATCGTCACCAGTGCTTGTTTTCTCAAGTTCTTCAAGCAGGCGTTTTTGTTCACTCGTCAACTTTGTAGGAGTCCTTACGATAACTCTCACATGTTGATCGCCCTGCCCATTTCCTTGAATGTGCGGGATTCCTTTCCCTTTTAGCCGGAATATGGAATGTGTCTGTGTTTCCTTTGGCACGTGCATATTGACCTTGCCATGAAGTGTATCAACCATTACATCTGCCCCAAGTGCAGCCTGTGAAAAGGATATTGGGATCTCGCATACGATATCATCGCCCACACGCTCGAATTTATCGTGTGGTTTGACATGTATCACTACATAAAGATCACCCTGTGGAGCACCGGGACTTCCGGCTTCTCCCTCGCCACGCACTTTTAGCCTCATACCATTATCAGCACCTGCGGGCACTTTCACAGAGATCTTGCGAACCTTCTTTGTCTTGCCTGTACCTTTACATGCAGGACAGGAGGATTCAATGATCTGCCCTTTACCATGACATACATTACAGGTGGCAGTTGTCATAAAACGCCCAAATGGCGTGTTCTGTGCACGATTTACCTGTCCAGCCCCACGACAGGTTGAACATGTTTTTGGACTTGTTCCTTTCTTTGCACCGCTTCCGCCACAGGCATCACAGTTCTCAGCCCTTGGAATATTGATCTGTGTCTCGGTCCCGAATGCTGCATCTTTCAGAGTGATCGATAGGTCATATCGCAGGTCTGAACCGCGCGTTGGACCCTGTCTTCTACGTCCTCCGCCACCGCCTCCAAAGAACATGTCGAAAATATCGCCAACTCCTCCACCAAAATCAGCATTGCGGAATATGTCCTCTGTGGAGTAGTGTCCATCTATACCGGCATGTCCAAATCGATCATATTCTGACCGTTTGTCCGCATCTGATAGTACTGCGTAGGCTTCAGATATCTCCTTGAACTTTTCTTCTGCATCAGCCTCTTTATTCTTGTCAGGATGGAATTTCATGGCAAGTTTGCGGTATTCTTTCTTAAGATCCGCTTCTGACGCATCTTTAGAGACTCCGAGTATTTCGTAATAATCACGTTTAGTGGACATGAAAAGTTCCTTATAAATCTATAAAAAGAATGTACAGGATGACATTTATATCTAGCACCATCCTGTACGTTACTTTGTTCTGTTTCTATTTATCTTATGCAGGAAGTTTATTTATCTTCGTCGACCACTTCATAATCTGCGTCAACAACTTTTTCCCCGGATGCATCTCCAGCAGTAGCATCTTCACTACCTTCATCAGCAGCTGCTGATGCTTCTTCCTGTGCCTTTTGATACATTGCAGTCGAGACTTCATATATCGCAGTCTGGAGAACTTCTGCCTTGTCGGTGATGGTTTGTGTATCCTCGCCTTCAAGTGCTTCCTTGAGTTCAGATGTTGCTGCTTCAATTGCGGACCTCTGTTCAGATGTTGCGATGTCTTCTGCTTCTTTTAATATCTTTTCGGAAGCATTCACAAGTGCTTCTGCACTGTTGCGTATCTCTACCTCTTCCTTGCGCTTTGCATCTTCCTCAGCATGCAATTCTGCATCCTTTATCATCTCATCGATCTCTTTATCAGACAATCCACCTGGCTTCTTAATAGAGATGGATTGTTCCTTTTTGGTTCCAAGGTCTTTTGCATTCACATGCAGGATACCGTTGGAATCTATATCGAATGTAACTTCGATCTGTGGGATTCCCCTTTGTGCAGGTGGAATACCGTCAAGCATGAAACGACCGAGTGACTTATTCCCTGAAGCAATTCCACGCTCACCCTGTATGATATGGATCTCTACGGATAGCTGGCTGTCAGCTGCTGTTGAGAATATCTGGCTTTTCTTTGTAGGTATGGTTGTGTTACGCTCAATGAGAGGTGTTGAAACGCCACCAAGTGTTTCGATGCCAAGTGAGAGTGGAGTTACATCAAGCAAAAGTACATCATGCACTTCACCACCAAGTACACCTGCCTGAATTGCAGCACCAAGCGCCACAGCTTCATCAGGGTTTATGTTCTTGTAAGGATCCTGTCCCGTGAATTTCTTGACTGTTTCAAGTACTGCAGGGATTCTTGTAGAACCGCCGATCAAAAGCACTTTGTCAAGGTCACCAGGTTTAAGTTTTGCATCGCTTAGTGCCTGTTTCATTGACACAAGTGTCTTTTCGACAAGGTCTGCAGTCATTTTGTCAAACTGTGCTCTTGTGATATCAATATCAATGTGTTTTGGCTGTCCGTTCGCATCTGCAGTAATGAAAGGCATGTTCACGTTAGTGGATGGTACACCAGACAGTTCGACCTTTGCTTTCTCTGCTGCATCTTTTAAGCGCTGGAGTGCTGCTTTGTCTTTTGAAAGGTCGATTCCTTCTACCTTTTTGAATTCCTCTATTAGATGTTTAACGATCCTGTCATCAAAGTCGTCACCACCAAGTTTTGTGTCACCGCTTGTTGAAAGCACTTCAAATATGCCGCCACCAAGTTCAAGTATAGATACATCAAAAGTACCGCCACCAAGATCGTAGACCAATATCTTTTGGTCGTCTTCCTTTTTGTCAAGACCGTATGCAAGTGATGCAGCTGTCGGTTCATTGATGATCCTCAGGACCTCAAGTCCGGCAATAGCTCCTGCATCCTTTGTTGCCTGTCTCTGTGAATCATTGAAATATGCAGGCACAGTAATTACAGCCTGTGTGATGGTCTCGCCAAGATACGCTTCTGCATCTTCTTTCATCTTTCGCAAGATCATTGATGAGACTTCTTGTGGTGTGTAGTCCTTGCCATTAAGATTTACTTTGTAATTTGCCTCACCGATATGTCTTTTGATCGAACTTACTGTATTGTCAGAGTTTGCGATCAACTGCCTTTTGGCAACCTGTCCTACAAGTTTTTCTCCTTTCTTAGAAAATCCCACAACTGATGGAGTTGTTCTTCCACCTTCTGCATTTGGGATCACAGTAGGCTCTCCGCCTTCTATGACTGCCATACATGAATTGGTTGTACCAAGATCTATTCCGAGTATCTTTGCCATTTTATTACCTCTTGTTAATTTGTTTGTAAATATATGTTAAAGTTAAGTGTAAATTTGAAGTGTCAGTGTAAGTTTCGATATTTGAAATCTATAATGTGTTGCTTTTGATCTACTATTTTTTAGACTTTTTAGACTTTTTCGAATCATTTTCCGGCTTTTTTGCAACCGTTACCATTACAGGTCGTATAACCTTTGAATGCAACATGTATCCGGGTTTATGAACATCAATTATCGTATTGTCAGGATACTCATTAGTTTCGATATGCATCATTGCTTCGTGCCGGTGGGGGTCGAATTCTTCGCCCTTACATTCAATCTTTTTGACACCTTCCTTTTCGAGGATCGAGATGAACTGTTTGAGTACCATCTCAACACCTTCAACTATGGATTTGGAGTCATCTGCCGATTTTGCAGAATGTAAAGCGCGTTCAAAGTTGTCACATACTTCAAGCATCCCCATCATGAGATTTTCAGTTGCATATTTTCGTAAATCGTCTTTTTCACGATTGCTTCGTTTCCTGAAATTGTCAAATTCTGCACCAAGACGCAGGAGTTTATCGTTGAGTTGTGCGATCTCGTCTTCGCTGGATCGCTCTTCTACAGACTCATCCTCTACTGCATTTCCCATATCAGGCTCAATATTATTCTCTTCTAATTTTTCGTTATCCATTTGTTAGTATCCCCGCCTGGAACAACGTAGTGATGTCGTCCTTAAGGAGTAAATGATTGTTTGATATTCTATAAAAACCTATCGCTTAATTGTATAAAAAAGAGCATGATAGATATGCAATCAAAGAAAAGTTAGATTTATCAAGCACTTTGTCAAAATGCTTTACCAAACGCTTTATTTTTTCGAAAATTTCAAGAATATTGATTCTGCATTTTATGCGAAAGCGTCCTGATTATCACCATACTGGCAACCATACAAATTGCAAGTGCAGATACGATCTGTTCCCAGCCCAAAGTCTCGATCCCGCCATTAAATGCATATACGATTCCACTGAAGAACGATGCGGCTGCAAATGTGGCAGCAAATGCCCCAATACATCCACCAATGAGAGAACCTACATGATCAGCGCCACGCTGCTCGAAAAAAACAGAACCAGTGATAAATACGACTGCAAAGATGAGCAGTAACAAAGCAAGCGGCAATGGACTTGTCCCTGTCGTAACCATATTAATGATACCCAGTGCAACTCCTATCATGAACACAGCCATTGCTGTAGAGATTGCAAGTGCCTGAACAAATGGATTATCGTGTAAAATTTCTATATTCATCCCTCGCTTATAAAGAATGAGGTTGATAGTATATATTTATTATTACAAAAATAAGAGTGGGCATGTTTGGTATGATGTCTCTTTTTGTGGGTGTGATAATAGTTATATGCAGTTAATGCCTTTTAAAGGCAGAGATTAAGGTTACAAGATACATTTATGCACCTGCAAACGAGGAATATATGCGAATTCTATTTTATAATTTTGATTTAATAATACATTTAAGGTGATTACACATGGAAAATTCAAAATTTAATGATCTAAATATATCAAAGGAAATAAAACTGGCAATAAAGGATATGGGTTTTGAGGAACCCACTCCCATCCAGGCACAGGCCAACCCGTATATGCTAAATGGTGATGATCTGGTTGGACAGGCACAAACCGGCACCGGTAAGACTGCAGCTTTTGGAATTGCAGCATTGGAAATGGTCGATCCGGGAAATAAAAAATTACAAGCTGTGATCTTGTGTCCCACAAGAGAGCTGGCAGTTCAGTTATCTGAAGAACTGAAAAAACTATCAAAATATAAAAAGGCTATTCAGATTTTACCGGTTTACGGTGGACAACCTATAGACCGCCAGATCAGAGCGTTGAAAACAGGCGTACAGATCGTAATCGGTACACCCGGTCGTGTTATGGATCACATGAACCGCCGCACATTGAAAATGGATAGCGTGAAAATGATCATACTGGATGAAGCAGATGAAATGCTTGACATGGGATTTAGGGATGATATTGAATTCATTATTGAGAATATGCCAGAGGAGAGGCAGACAATTCTCTTCTCTGCAACCATGTCACAGGCTATTTTACGTATGGCAAAAAAGTATCAGAACAACCCACAAATGGTGAAACTGACACACAAGAAAATGACCGCCCCCAATGTCAAACAATTTTATTGTGAAGTCAAAAATCATGCAAAAACTGAGGTTTTGTCCCGTTTGATCGATCTTCATGATTTCAATCTATCTCTCGTGTTCTGCAATACTAAAAAACGTGTGGATGAATTGGTTGAAGATCTCAAGACAAAAGGATATCTGGCTGAGGGATTGCATGGTGATATGGCACAGACCCAAAGGGATCGTGTCATGTTGAAATTCAGAGGTGGTGATATTGATATATTGGTTGCCACTGATGTAGCAGCCAGAGGGATCGATGTGGGTGCAACAGATGCTGTGTTCAACTATGACATTCCAACAGATGTCGAATATTATGTACACAGGATCGGAAGAACCGCCAGGGCCGGAAAAGCCGGACATGCATACACCTTTGTTTCAGGAAGGGATGTGCACAGGATAAGAGGAATTCAAAAGTTTACAAATACCAAAATCATATTACAAAAAGTTCCTTCCGTCAGTGATGTCAATGATATAAGAACAAATCTTCTTATAGAAAAAGTCAAAGGTATCATAGAAGAAGGCCATCTTGGCAAATATGAAAATCTGGTCGAAAAGGTGATCCAGGAAGATTATGCTTCCTTTGATGTGGCTGCTGCCTTGTTGAAGATGGTAGTCGAAGGAGGGGGCAGTAAGAAGTGATAGTACTTGTTTAAGTCGTTTTGATGCCGAGTCAATTTGCCGCCAGGCGGCGTATCCCGCCACCACTGAGAAAAATAATATCTCCGGTCGAATTGACTCGCACTATTATTTATTAAATCTATAGAGGATTTTGATAGAAATCCTCAATGAATTTTTTCAATTTATCAAAAGATCGTGGCATGAAAATGCGCCGGACTGAACACTTCTGCCCTATATATTCAGTTACTGAATTACTTAACATTTCGGCACTTCCATTTAAACCGATCTTGCATAAAAGTCCATATTCATACCAATTTGGTCTTATATGTAAGGCCATGCAAGGCAAAGAACATATCCTGCTTGCCCCACAACCCCGAACCGACAGAAAATATGAGACTTTTTATTATCTTCTGGGTGAAATTAATCATGGTAAAAAATATTCACCGCAGAGGGCGCAGAGGACGCAGAGGGTCGTTGTTTTTTCTCTGTGTCCTCCTGTGGTTTTCCGAACCATCCCAGAAAATAATAAAAAGTCTCAAAAAGAGAATCAGAAATATTAATAACTCTGCCCACAATTGAACTATATAACACTCCCATCCACATCATGTGAACAATTTAAGTTCAAGGATCGGATACACAGGATGTCGTCAAAACGATCGAGAAGGTGATCTCAATGTTCAAAGTTACGATCAAACAATATGTAAAACCCCTCTGCGCACTTATCCTCATCGCAGCAGTCCTAAACTCAGGCTGCATCTCAACCTCAAGCAGCAACA
>JAUSPM010000018.1 GCA_030655675.1 Methanosarcinaceae archaeon
CGCGAGGGTGCGAAAGCCGTTGTGTGTGCACCTATTGTCAGTACAACTGTCGAGAAGATTTTGCGGATACCTGTTGCTACTATTATGCCAAAGAATAGTATGATAGAAGCGATCGAACTTGCGGCGCGGAAGATTGCTTGAAAAATATCTCCACATTGTGTGGGTAGTATGTTAAAATGACCCGAGAAATTGAAAATTATAGACAGGATTAACGAAGTGAACCGGATTATTAATGGCTCGCTACACCCTGTAAATTCCGTATAATTTATCGGTTTAATAATTACGATAAACTTTACTTCGGTGACCCACCATTAATATTTCTATAATACCTTCTTCATCATTTATGTCAATAATAGCACGGTATTGTCCAATCCGATATCTGTATTCGGAATGACCCTTCATTTTATGAACTTGGCGATATGGGTCATATTTTAATTCAGAAATAGACTCGATAATTTTCAGTGTAATGTCAGAGGGGAGTTTTTCAAGATGCTTGGCTGCTCTTGAACTATAAATAATATTATAAGGCATTATAATCCAAACATAGCCTTAATCTCTTTTTCAGTATAGAACTCACCGCGCTTTATTTCCCTGCGTGCCTCTTTAATCTCATTTAGAGCATAATCACTGAGGGGCTCATCATCAATGACCACATGTGCCAATTCATTATTATTTATCGTATCATGTTGTCTGTGTAAAGTGGTGGCAGTCATATATTATATTTAGATAACAAAGAAATATTAATCTGTCGGATGAAGAGATTTATAAAAATATTAGTTTTGCTGACAAAATACGAACACAAATGGAACACTGAGATTTGTTTTCCTTCTCTGTGTACCCCTGTGTCCTCGGTGGTTCAAAAATCACCCTAAATAAAAAAAAGTGAGTCTATCGAACAGATTCGATAAACTCAGCCACTTTTGCAGTGACCATTTCCACTGTCCAGCCGCCGGCTGTGAACATATAGCCAACTGCTACTGCTGCGAATACACCGAGTATTCCAAGAACATAGACTGCTGTGCCTCCTGCTTTTTCAAGCACTTCAAATGTGCCTGAAAGACCATTGACCTCTACCAGATATGTGCCTGGCTCGTCTTTGGAGATCTCGAACTCAATGGTTGTGGATTCACTTATATTGAGTGTGATCTGCTGGGATTCTGTGAGATTCCCATTGACCATAAGGTCAATATTGTAGTTACCTGCTGCTGTTCCTGTGTTTAATGCATCAAGTGTTATTGTGACATCTTTGCCCATCTTTACTTCAAGAGGGGATATTACAAGGTTTGAGAACTTGAACTTTGCTTCAAGTGCAAGAACTTCAAGATTGAGTTCCGCATCCAAAAGACCAGTCTTGGTTGCAGTTATCTTGTGCATGCCCGGTTCTTTCACAGTGTAGAAAATGGTGCCATTAAGTGATGTTGTGCCAAGTGATTTGCCATCAAAGGACACATCTACACCATCAATCGCCTCGCCGCTAATTGCCTTGATGGTTGAGATCATTAACTGGTTGCCTTCGTAAACAGTGTCAGGAGAGACTTCAATGCTCATCTTCTTTGTCTCATCCATTGGGGATATGACCTCTACTTTACCACTTGCAGATACATAACCTTCCTTTTCAACTGTAACCGTATATATTCCAGCCAGTGCAGGCTTGTATGTTAGAGTTCCATCCACGGTTGTCTTGCCAACGTTGCTATTATCGAATTTGACCGCTACACCACTTACGGTAGCTCCGCGTGAGGTTACAATGACGGATACGTAATCTCCCTGTTTTACAGATGCCGGCATGCTGATATCAAGTGAATCCTGCGGCGCAGTCTTGATCTCTACGTATGGGTAGTATCTGACATTTGAAGAATCGTCTGCTACTTTGAACAGGATGTCGCCCATGATCGGGATGGTCTGACCCTGTGACAGTGTTATTGAATTATCGTTCTTCATTACTATACTGCCGGATGTTGAAGTGACCTTCATCTTTCCGTATGTGTCACCAACCTTAACAGTGATATACTGATCAGAAATCTGGAAAATCCCGTCAACAAACACCGCATTGGTCTCACTGCCACGGAAGATGTTTTTGAAATGGACACCTATTATTGGTACATCACTGGTTGAACCAAGCTTTTTCTTGTATACAAAATCGCCGCCTCCTGCAACGATATCACTTATTACATCGGAACCATCCTTTTGGAGTGTAACTAGAACATTATTTCCGTTGATGTCAACTTCGTCTATTTGAAGCACATACCCTTCTTCGAGTATTAGCCCGGAACCTGAGTAAATCGAGCGTGAGTCGCTTTCATCGATCAGCACTTTTGACAACTGACCGTTTGATATCAGGCTTACAGCGCTTGAGGTCCCGAATGGTCCGGCAGGATATCCTGCAAAGTATTTCTCTGTCATAAACCCAGCGACATCGTATTTTGTTTTCCATGTGGCAGAATCGGTGTATTCAAAGTTTACACTTTTTGGAGTAGAGGTATATTCTAAAATATTCGGACCAATTGTCCTAGTACCAGACCAAGCTGTTACTTCAAGAGATTCAGTACTGATACCTTCATCAATATTATAATAAAACCCTTCGAAGTTCAAAGGAGTCCATGTATAACCTGTATTATTGGTGACTGTTCCGCGCAGTTCATACGTCCCGGGTTTTGACATGTCGACAAATGGTGCAAACCTGAGTGTACTACTATCATCTGCGACAATGAATTTGAGACTGCCCATTATATCTATGGTATTTCCCTGGCTAAGAGTAAATGAATTGTCGTTCTTCATTTCGATCTTACCGGACGCAACATTGGTAACTTTCATCTTACCATATGTATCACCGCTGTTTACAGTGATATACTGATCCGAAATCTGGAATATTCCATCAACGAATACCGCATTGGTCTCGGTGCCACGGAAGATATTTTTGAAATTGACAGCTATGATTGGTACATTATCGGTTGAACCAAGCCGTTTCTTGTAAACAAATGTTGTGCCGCCTGCAATGATGTCACTTATTATCTCCGACCCATCTTTTTGGAGTGTCACCATGACATTATTTCCGTTCATGTCTACTTCATCTATGCGAAGTATATACCCTTCTTCAAGAATCAGGCCAGCACCGGAATAAATAGATTTAGACTCATCCCGATCGATCAACACCTTTGAAAGCTGACCTTTGGACATAAGATCTACAGCGCTTGAGGTTCCGAACGGGGCGATGGGATACCCTGCAAAATATTTCTCTGCCATGAAGCCAGTTACCTGATAAGAACCCCATGCATTATGCTCGAATTTAGTACTGACAGGGGTTGTGGTGTATACCAGACCTCCACTAGCCACTGAACGGCCTGCCTGTGTGATCGTTAAAGTTTCTGAACCCATATCAGAATCAAGATCATAGTAAAATCCTGAATAACTCATTGCGTCCCATGTATAAA
>JAUSPM010000047.1 GCA_030655675.1 Methanosarcinaceae archaeon
GCTTTTAAATGCTCGATGATCTTATGCATACGTGCATCGCTCCTGTGAAAAAGATTTACCTCCAAAGGTGCACCCGTTACATCAGACAATGCAACAATTTGGTCTGGTACAAGTGCTGCCACGTTACCATTTACTGAAATAATGGGATTGTGTGCAAGAAGAAGTAATGCAACCGCCGCACGCTCTGCATATGCAGCGGTTGTGGTTGTTCGTTCGCCAAGCAGGTAATCAAAAGTCTCACCCCGACCTTGTGCGATCAAACCCTGTTTACTCGTAATACCTATTTGCACCCCTTCAACAATTCTCTCGCGTGTGATGAGAGACTCGTATCTGGGGTGCTCAACAGGTATCCGGGTCATACTATCAACCGATTTATTCGTTTACCTAGTTAACTTGCATCCAGTATCAGTCCCTGATCTGTAGGAACGATCATTGTCTGGATTGTCTGACCCTGAAGCATCTGGATGTACTTGTAGTTGATCAGGTCTGGGTTCTTTGCAATTTCTTGGTTGATTATACGAAGTGCTTCAGCCTCACCGGTTGCCTCAATAACAGCAGCATTTGCAGAACCGGTTGATTCGATAACCTTTCGCTCAGCTTCAAGTTGTTCTTTCTGCTTAACAAACACCATTCTCTGAGCATCCTGGTCAGCCTGAAGTTTCTCTTCAATTGCATTGGCAACTCTGTCAGGCAATTTGACGTTTCGTAACAGGACTTCTTCCACAATGATGCCGTCTTCATTCATCGCATTTTCCAGTGTAGCGAGCATCTCTGATGCTACAAGCTGTCTTTGTTCACCATACACTTCCATAGCCGTATGACCGGATACAACTTCCCTTATCACTGATTTTATTGTAGGGCGTATGATCTTTTCTGCATAATCTCGGCCTAAGTTTTGGTGAATTACGCTTGCATCATCTGCTATAAGTCGATACCTAACTGTGATTTCCATTCCAAGCATCAATCCTTCGCTGGTCAATGCGGTGATCTGGTCATCACCCACACGATCGCCTTCTGATTGCTGTGCGCTCATGGTGTATACTTCACTTCTGACTGAATATTTAGTAACACCTACCCATGGCATGACAAGGTGTAAACCTTCACCAAGTTCATCCGACTCAACACCGCCAAACTGGTTGAATTTTACACCAACTTCTCCGGCACCAACTGAAACTAATATCGAGCCGAACATTATCGAAAAGAGAAACAGTACCACAAACACGATCGCAATTGAACGTAATATCGTACCTACGACCGGCGGGATCCCTTCGATCCTAATTTCCGGTGGGCTTCCGGGCTTTCGCATATCCCAATCTTCTTCCTTTACCATTTATTTATACCTCGTTTTATTCTAATTAAAATTAGTAATATAATACTCTAATAATACTCTACAAAATGATATTAACGAGGTTATGGTTAATATGTTTTGCTTTACGTTAAATGTATCGTATTTTTATTGTCAAGGGCACCACCAAGTGCCACCAATCCAATTGTTAACATAAAATACACCAGTATAACCAATACAGGTGATGGAGTGCTATACCCAAAAATATCAAAAGAGAACGTGCGCATCAAATTCGATGTAGTTGCCAAAACACCACCAATGCCAAATGCGATCAGAAATCCATTTGTAGTCCAGTATGTGGATTCTGCAGACATATCCTGAATTGTTATAACGATTGTCAAAAGAGCCATTGTGATCCATAATTTGAACATGATCAGTCCAATGGATCCCTGTGTATCAATTAAATATCGCATGATCGGATTTGCTTCTGCACTTGTACCGCAAAGATTCATCATAAGTGCACCTGTTACGCCATCCCCTATCCCAAATGTAATAAATGCCCCAACTGCAAGGAATGCCTGGAATTTTTGTTTTCGGTCAAAAATGTTGCGTTGCCTGAATTGTGAACGAAATATATTATTTAATACAAGCCTGAAGTCAATATGGACATGTTCTGTAAGTGAGTTATCACCAACATATCGAATAACAGGTTCTGAATCCGTTTTTTCATCTAACATTCAAAGAACATCCTGATATAATTACAGTTTACAACCAACACTTCTATCGAAATATCACATTATAATCTATACTTGTTATATATATAAATTCGCAGTGGGTGCGATTTTGTCAATCACATTGCTAAATAAATTCAAACCGTTATTGATTGGACGTAATTCAGGGAGATGGATTAATTATAAATACATATTTGGTTTAACTTCAATAGTAAAAACGTAGACAATAAACAAATGGAGATATGATTAAAATGGTAAAAATGTCCGCTGAAGTAAAAGAAACGATAGAAAGCCAAAACCCAACACCTGTTGCAACAGTCAGTGCCGACGGTGTGCCAAATGTTGCACTTGTAGGCTTGCTGAAGATATTAGATGATGAGACAATACTTATCGCAGATAATTTCTTCAACAAGACTGAAGCAAATATCAAAGAAAATCCGAAAATTTCAATTGTTGCATACGACAGTTATGCCAAAAAGGCATATCAAGTAAAAGGCAGCGTGGAACTTGTAACGTCCGGTCCAGTCTATGATGACATGGTCGAATGGGTGCACTCAAAGAATGCAAACCTGCCTGCAAAAGCAGCCGTCGTTATGCACGTTGAGGAAATATTCAATTCAATGTTTGGAAAACACGCTGGCGAGAAGATATTGTGATCTAAAGTTTAGTTTTAAACTGATAAGTAGCATCTATTTCAATTTAGGGATGATAAAAATTCAATCGTCCCTACATTATCCTCTATTTTTCATTCCATACTAGCGTTTACTATTTATACAAACATATCATCAAATCGTTTCATTCTAATTATAAAATGGTGATAATAATATGGCACGAATGCTGGCACTTGGAGATTTAAAAACAAAGGAACAACGGGAAGAAATCAAAAAAGAACTTGAAGGGCTGTATGACCTGATTATACCACCAGGGACACCATCAGGTATCATATACGATCTTGTCGAAGAGTTCAACCTTGAACCGGTTGACCGTAAAATGAATGTCAATATTGTAGAAAGTGATGAAAGAGAGGTTCTTTGCCTCAGGGGTCCACTGGAGACAGTTCAAGCAGCAGAACAATTCCTTTATGACGAATTGAATGCATGGATCAGCGCAAACGACTAATTTATCAATACACGAGTGAATCCGATTGGATTTACTCGAACTATATCATTCTATAAATTATATAATCTGCAAAAAAAAGAAAACCGATTACGCCTTATTCGGCAGTTATACCGGTTATATCGTCAACCTCAAAATCAAAAACGGTTGCCCTTTGGTTTTCATTGTAAATGTCTAATTTCAGGCTGGCCGTGATCTCTCCTACAACAGCCGCAGTAATTCCCACAGCCTCATATATCCTGATGCACTCAGCCGCATCATCCGGTTTTGCAGTAATGACATATCCAGTAGCAGGATAGATCTTGAGCCATTGTCCAAAATCAATGCCTTCCGGCACAGGAATTTTTGTAAGGTCCACAGATGCCCCTACATTACTTGTCTCGCACAACATGCCGAGCGTTCCGATAGTGCCAGGATTGGAAATATCTTTTCCACCGGTAGCGATCTTTCGTTCTCCGATGGTTTGCATAACAAGGAACCTTTCACGCACTATTTTCGAATCTTTGAAAGACGTTGTATCCCAACTGTAAGGTGAATTCGGACCGATCTTCCCATCCATATCATAAGCAACAATAATCACATCACCCGGACTTGCGGTATCACTTCTGATAAGACAATCCTTCTTTGCGATCCCGATAATTGCAACTGAAAGTGAACTGTACGGCGTGTCAGGATGCATATGCCCTCCAACCATTGGAACTCCGAATTTCTTAATTCCATCCGTAATCCCCTGAAGCATTTCCTTGCATGCGGCCTTGTTGTTGGATGACATAACATTTACCATCGCAAGCGGTCGCCCACCCATTGCCGAGATATCATTTATGTTCACAACAACAGAACTGTACCCTGCCCACCATGGACTTGCACGCAGCAATTTTCCCCATATACCATCTGCTGCGAAAAGGATAACATCATCGCCACCAATATCAATAACAGCTGCATCGTCCCCGAAATCAACTATCGTGCCGCCGTATTCACTGCGCACGGTCTCGAACATTTTTACAATATCTGCGATCGGTTTTTTGCGGGTAACGCCCTCAAAATCCCTGATGCTTCGTACAAGTTTATCCAGATCCAATGTGATGCCACCTGATTGTTTAGTATATTAAATTATGATTGTGCTATAGTTACTAATTTGAGCCAACTATAATTGTGATTATAGTTATAGTTATAATTGTAATTAGAGTTATCCTGACTCAATATTAGTAATTACCCATCAACTGTGTCTTATATCTTTACCTGAAGTAATTTCCTTCTTTTATCACTAACCTGCGACAGGTCTTCACCAATCAGACCATAGGCATCCGCCCTGCATTGTCGACAGTGTTTCATCTGGGTGACATAAGGTTCGCATTCCTTCTGGATAGCAGCACGCTCCTTTGTTGTTGGAGGAGTGATATGTGCAAATGCACCCTGATTGATAAGCGGCATTACGTTCATGATATAGACGCCCAATTCCTTCATCTTTTTGGCAATATCAATGATATGATCATCGTTGATCGTTGGTATGAGCACTGTATTGATCTTAACAACAAGACCCGCTTCAACTGCCGCTTTTATGCCATCCATCTGTTGTTTGTGCATAACCTTTGCAGCCTCGATACCTTTGAGAATCTTACCATCATAAACGATATGTGAATATATCTTATCCATAATTTCCGGGTCTATGGCATTTACAGTGACCGTTAAGGTAGATACGCCAAGACGTACCAGTTCAGGCAGTTTCTCCGGCAAATATAGACCATTTGTACTCATGCACAGGGTCAATTCTGGAAACTCCTTTCCGATCAGTTCGAATGTCTCAAAAGTCTCATCGTTAGCAAGAGGGTCACCCGGTCCTGCAATTCCAACTACTTTTATGAACGGATGCTTCTTAACGACATCCCTGACCTTCTCAAGCGCTTCCTGCGGTGTCAACAACTGACTTGTCACACCCGGACGGCTTTCATTCACGCAATCAAAGTCACGCACACAGAAATTACACTGGACATTACAGACCGGAGCCACAGGAAGATGTATCCTGCCGTATTTGTGCTGTGCATTCTTATCATAACATGGATGTTCTGCTATCTTTCGTGTGAACTCACCGTCTCTTTCATCAGATTCGGGACAGCACTCATTAGTGCCTTTATTATTTTTCTCATCAGACAAAATTATCTCTCCACATCATCAAGCCTAAACTACTTTATGTTGAACTTGTCGAACATTGATATACGTTTTGGAATGGAAACGATAACCGTACTCGTTTAGACATTTTTAACCACACGCAAATCCGCCGTAGGCGGCACATTCCATAAAAATCGAAAAAATCATCGTTGATGTTCCGATTAAGTCTGCGTGCATATTTTTACAAATGTTATTTGCCGCGGAAACATTCATTTCATTCGTAGTAGTGGTGTGGAAATATGCCGCCTGCGGCGGTTACATTGCTTTTACCCCCATCTAAAACAATCGCATTTTAATAGTCACCATACCAACTGTGAAAATACATTTAATCGATCGAACTGATCTCACACCACTTACCATGCCCCTCCCATATCCTTAAACTAAGCGAGAACTCAAGTCTTGCAGAAAGTTTTGCATGGATATCCTCGCATAGATTTTCCACACTGGGATATGGAAGAATATCATTCAAAATGGTGTGATCATATTTCTTCAAGACATCTTTTATGGTGGTCTTGAGATCATAGAAATCCATGACCATTCCACTTTCTTTTTTCTCACCTTCTATCACGATCTCAATTTTGTACGTGTGTCCATGCATGATCCCGCATGTTTCATGGTCCGGCAGGTAGTGTGAACTGTCTATGTATTCAATTATTCCAAGTTTCATTTTTGTCATTATAAGCACCCCCACATCTTGTGGGTCTGTGGTATTATTCGTGTGTCAATCACATCGATCAGGTTCTTTTGCAATTCCATCAAAGATTGCACTGGTGCAGGTTTTGTAGTTTTAGTTGTAACTGTAGTTGTAACTGTAGTTGCACTTGTAGTTGTACTTGCACCCAGTGTAACAGGCTGGAGAACCACACATGAAATGTAATCCGATATTGCACCAACAACACCAAGCACGTCATCAGGATTTGTGTCATTCGTTACAACGATCTTGCAGAAGCAATCCCTTGTTTTTGTGCTTTTCAGCACCCTGAAACATTCGATGGTCCTGTCAAGATGGGATTCAAAGTCTTCGCCTTCGAACTCGTGTGTAAGTTTTACATCGCCTGAAACATAGGAGATCCTGTCCTTGATCTTTTTAGCCTGCTGCGGCAGTGTCATGTTGGATTCGAGGTACAGCGGCATAGGCGTGTGCATCTGGCTGATAAAATCAGCATGGAGCAACGGTTCGCCACCTGTGAGCGATATTGAATGGATATGCTTGTAGTATTCGAGCATACCCTCAACCATGTTCACAGTTAGCGGATTTGTTAATTCTTCAAAAGAATCTGAACCTGCATTCTTTTCATAACGACAGTGCCCCACATCCTCGCGCGGCGTGTCACAGTAAGAGCAGTTCAGGTTGCATCCGACAAAGCGCACGAATGCCTGCCTGACGCCAACATATGGTCCTTCGCCCTGAACAGAGTCGAATATCTCGCTTATCGGTGCAAACATCATATCACATCCAGTGGTCGTGATTTACGCAGGTCTTTTTCAATGTCCTCAAATTCTCGCGTGTAACTCTCTGCGATTTCGCGCATCAGTCCGTTAACATCGTTTCCATTTATTCCGATATCGTGAAGATTTCCGTAAAAATCATGAGTGACATTGATCCCGAAATGTATCTTTTGCGAGACAGCCGAAGTGCTGGCAATGGATACTGTGAGTTTCTTGTCATTAACGAACAGGTCATCACCCTCGCGCCTGACACTGACCCCGCGTGCGATCAATATCTCTGAGACAATTGCTGTAAATAAACGCTGTCTTGCATAGACGAGTTTCATGTCGGTCGAGTCAAAATGCTCGATTATGAAATGAAGCATGTCAGGAGATATTATGGATTCGTCAGCCTTCTTGTCCTCAAGGTCGATCATGTGCTCTATCTTCACATCACATGCGCCTCGAAAAGCAATGATGGAATCATCCTGCACGTCTGCAATGTTGTATCCCCAAAGTGAAGATATCTGGCTGCCGTCGTAGTCCAGTACTTTATCAAAAATAATACATTTCATGAGTTATTCACCTAATTAATTTAAAATTAAACGCCTTCTGGAAAAATATTTTCACCGCAGAGGGCGCAGAGAACGCAGAGTTATTTGTCATAATTATTCACTATCCTCTTTAATCCGTCTGTAAGTTTAAGTGTATTAAAATTAAACAATAGTCCAACTTGCGTATTTGTAATTTTTAAGTAGTTCAAAAGTTGTGCCTCATCCATTCGCGATAGTTCTTTAACTGCTTTACATTCAACAATCAAACAATTTTCAATATAAAAATCACAACGAAACCCAACTTCAAGAGCGATTTCTTCATATTGGACTGGTAACGATTTTTCTCGCTCGTGAGATATTCCAAGTTTTGACAACTCGTAAGATAAAGCTGCTTGATATACAGACTCCAAAAATCCAGTCCCAAGATTACGATGAACTTTTATTGCACAACCAATAACTTTTTCTGTTAAATCATTTATTTCCATCTTTCTGCACCTGATTTGTCATTAAACACATTATAGAATAATATTTTCACCGCAGAGGACGCAGAGATCGCAGAGTTACCCGTGCTTAAATCCTCTGCGCCCTCTGCGTTCTCTGCGGTTAATTCTTTACTTGCTCACCTTTGAAATGTTCATAAATCAGCATAAACTAATTCTTCAACCTAGCAAGAAGCGGGTCTTCCACACCTGCTTCAGCAAACCCGCGCGCCCGTCTTACACAACTCTCGCATACACCACAAGGGGCATCTGCGCCGTGATAACAACTCCAACTCCACTCAATTGGCGCGCCTGATCGCAGTGCTTCACGGACGATACCGTTTTTGTTAAATTCAATAAGGGGTGCCAGTACTTTTACACCATTCCGGGTGGAATATGATAAGCAATTGTTCATTGCCTGAACATACTCGAATGAGTTGTCAGGGAACGTTGCCGCTTCTTCGCCATTGAATCCCACGATCACATACTCACATCCAAGACTCTCAGCAAAACTCGCAGCAATGTTTATCATAACACCGTTGCGGTTTGGAACCCAAACGCTCTTTGCAGATTCCTTTGTGATCTCCGGATCAGCGCTATCCGATATCTCCTCAAGCGTTAGTTCAGGGACATCTACATCCCTGTTTACCAGTGATGTGTTTGTGATCTCTCCAAGCCAGTTGATAGTGATTACTTTATGTTCAATACCAAAATGGCTGCATATCACTTTTGAATACTCTATCTCGCGCTGTGAAGAGCGTTGCCCGTAGTCGAATGTCAGGGCTAGTTCTATGTCCATCTGCTCTTTTGCAAGTGTTAATGCTGCGACTGAATCCAGACCGCTGCTGAGTAGTGATATTGCGCTCATATTTACATCTTTTATGCTCTTGTAGTATTCTCGGAGTATTCTCTGGATATTATTTAAAGATGGCGCGTTTTTGCAATTAACGGGCAAAACATGCACATCTGCCACACAAGGCGGGTGGATTTAAAGTAATTAAGAAAAACGGAAGTTGATTCATGTGCCATCTTAGCAATATAATATGCTAAGTTATGAATGCTGCAATATACAGTATTAGTATATGCACAAAGAAATTGATGAAGCCATCACATCAATTGATGAAAAAGATACCAGAAAAAAGTACATTGATCCAGCCCTAAAACGAATAGGGTGGTTGGACAAGTATGTCAAAAAAGAAGTGAATTCTGTTAAGTCAGATTTTAATGCAAAGGAATTTGAGGAATTTGATGGCAATGTCGAAAAGGATGTTGATCGATTTGTTGATTATGTTTTGTTAGATGAAGATTATTCAGTTCTGGCGATTATTGAGGCGAAACGTTTCTCAAAGGATGAAGAATCCGGACGCATTCAAGCACGAACGTATTCTAAGGATATTGAAAAACAGGTGAATCGAAAGATTCCTATTTTTCTTACAAACGGGAGAGTCTGGCGCTTTATTGATGAGGATGAAAATGAGCGAAAGGTTAGCAATCCTTTCAGTCAGGAAGACCTCAGACGAAGGAGTGACCTTTACAATAAAAAACGAGATCCAAAGGATGTCAAAGTTAACTCTCGCATAGTGGACAGGATAAAAAGTCATCAAATTGTAATAAAATTAAGCGAACATTTTTCACAGGGGCATCGCAAAGCACTTGTCCATATGGCTACCGGAACTGGTAAAACAAGAGTGGCAATGGCTATTATTGACCTTTTGATCAATGCCAATATGGTGCGCAATGTATTATTTATCGCTGATAGGACGGCTCTTGTTGATCAGGCGAGAACGAATGGATTTGAAGAGTTTTTTACAGAACCCATTGCCGATCTACGCAGAGGGTTCACGACAAGCAGCAGGCTTTATGTTTCTACTATCCAGACTTTGATACAGGGTGATCCAAGAAGACTGTTTGAGAAATTCAGCCCCGGATTTTTTGACCTTATTGTGTTTGATGAAGCCCACAGGTCGATCTATGACAAACATAATTTGATAGCCGACCATTTTGATGCTATAAAAATAGGACTTACTGCAACTCCAAGGGAAAGTGAATCTAAAAATACCTATGATCTTTTTGGATGTGATTATGGGGAGCCAACTGTTGAGTATTCCTATGATGAGGCTGTTCGAGAGGGTGATCTGGTGCCATATACTGCGGAGATCATTGAGACAAAAGTGTTATCAGAGGGGATAAAAGGGTCAAAGTTGACAAAGCAGTTGAAAGATCAACTTAGAAGGCAGGAAGAAAACCCGGATATTGCTGAGTTTATGGGGTCACAGTTTGATAATGTCTTTATGGACGATATGACAAATGTGATTGTGATTCGTGAATTCATGGCGCAGTGTTACAAGTCTGATGAAGGTAAGCCCTGTAAAACTATTTTCTTCTGTGCAAGCCAGCGTCATGCTGATCATGTGAAAAAGGTATTTGGAGAACTGTTTCCAAACCTGAGCAGTGATGTTCAGGTGATTACATCTAAAATGTATCGGGCAAATGATGAGGTTAAGCGATTTCAAAAGGAGTCGCAGCCAAGAATTGCGCTTTCGGTTGGAATGCTGGATACGGGCATTGATGTTCCTGAATTATGCAATCTTGTTTTTGTTAAGCCGGTTTTTTCACATATCAGGTTTTGGCAGATGCTTGGCAGGGGTACAAGGAATTTTGAAGCGTGCAAGCATCCTGAGTGGTTGCCTGATATGGATAAAAAGGATTTCAGAATATTTGATTTTACGATTGGCGGGCATTCAAATGTTAAGATTCATCAGATAAAGGCTTCCAGAGAGAAGGATCTTCAAGATGATGTTATTACAAAAATATTTAAGAATCGAGTCAAGTTGCTTGAGAAAGCACTTGATGTTAATCAGAAACAACTGATCTGTGGCAAAATTATGGAGCCGATCGATTCTTTGGATGAGAATTCATTTCTTGTGCGGGAGAGGATGCCAACAATTGAGAAGATCAAGGATAATTCGTTTGAGCTTGAGAAATATGTTAAGGATCTGATGAAAGACATTTCTCCGCTTATGATATTATGTGAGGGTGGCAATGCTCATGTTTCTTCGTTTATTCTGCAAACTGAAAAGTTGTTTTCTTTTGTGTTGGACCGCAATCTTGAAAAGATCGGGGGGATCAGGGATTATGTGGAGTATAGGGCACATAATATTTTACAAAAAGACAATCTGAGTGAGATCAAAAATAATAAGGATAAGATAACGAGGGTGCTACAAGCGGATTTCTGGGATGACCTGACGTTTGATGATGTTGAGTTTCTGGTACGTGAAATTGCTCCGCTTATGAAGTATTATGAGCCTATGAAGAAAAATGTCATTCAGATAGACGCTCCTGACCTTGTTTTAAGCAGGGAAAGTTACGAGATGGAAGTGAAGGAAGATACTGAACTTAAAGATTTTTTGGACAGAAACCCACTGATTAGGAATATCAGGGACGGCTTGGGGATTAGATCTTTTGAGTTAAAGAAGTTGGAAGGGCAATTAATTGCACTTCGACCTGAGATGACGATTGAGAATATTCAGAAATATAGGAACACTGATTTTATTGTGTTCTTGAAAGAGATCATTGGTTTGGAGCAAAATCGTGATCCAAAGAGGTTAATTGAAAACAAGTTTGATGATTTCATCATCAATAAGGGGGATTACAATTCCCGACAACTTGATTTCTTATTGCTTTTGAGGAAGGTATTTGCTGATAGGAAATATGTGGAACTTTCTGATTTTGCAAAAATGCCACTTGCCGATGAGCACCCGCGTGATTATTTCCAGATATCTGTTCTGGAATCGATTGTTGCGCAGTGTAATGAGATCAAGGTGTGCTGTTAAATTCTTTGGCAAAGAATAAATATATGTGTAACACCATAAGATAAACTATTACAACTGGAGAAATGGATATGGCAAAACCTATTGAACTTGGGCTTATTCTGGAGGGTGAAGACGCAAAACGATTCTGGGAGGATCGAAAGAACCCAAAGGTCACCAAAGAGCAGATAGAGATGTTTAAAGAAGCAAAACAGATCTACAAGACCTACTTTAAGCATTAATCGGAGTTGTCCTAATTCTTCAAGATATAACTAAAATTAAGCTCCTGAGCGAGAGCCATGAACTTGCAGATTTTCAATCCACAAATGCTGATCTAAATGATTTTTTGAAAGACGATTCGTTAAGGGATCAGAAAAATCTGATAACAAAAACATATCTTTCCTTTTCAAATGAAGTTATCATTGGATATTTTTCGATGCTTGCTGACACTATCCAAGTCCAGGCGATCGATGGAAATGACGGGATTGACGGTTACCCTTATAAAAAATATCCATGCATCAAGATCGCGAGGCTTGCAGTTGATAAACGATTTGAACGAAAAGGAGTTGGACAAATTTCATTGTTAGCAGCCATCGGTCTGGCTTTATCTGTTACCGAGATCATCGGATGCCGTTACCTCACGGTAGATTCCAAACCCGAATCTGTTGGTTTTTATGAAAAATTTGGTTTTAAGATCGTTGATAAATATAGATCAAGTGATTATCCCAAGATGTACCTTGATATGCATCTTTATGGTCAACCTGGGTCTACATAAAATATTATATACCATCCTACCTTCTTATATCTCATGGATTACAGATCAGTTTCAGCAAAGATGCCAGTGAACGAGGTTACTCTGTTCAAGTCATTCTGCGAAAAGAAAGGCGTCACTCCCGCATCACTCATCAGGGATTTGATCCTGCGAGAGATAGAAGTGCCGATACCGCACACGGTCGCAGGGAAAAATAAGATCACTTACGACAAAAGGACTGACCAGTTCATGTGGTCTGTTGAACTTGACAATGGCGAAGAAGTGAACGTTATGCAGAATATTTCACCTGCCTTTTTTGAGGAATTACAGAACATGATTTCCAGAGGTCTGGATGAGCGGGCTTCTTTTATTGGCAAGGTGGAGAAAGATTCCGTGCCAGTGCCAAGCGATATTTTGAGGGGAAAAAGATGATTAAAGAAAAAGATTTGCCGGATGGGTGGAAAATTAAGGAATTGAGGGATGTCTGCTTAAGCAAAGGAGAATATGGATCAGGGGCACGTGCGATCGAATATGATTCTAAAAAACCAAGGTATGTTAGAATTACAGATATTGATGATAATGGCTGTTTGAAAAACAAAAATAAAGTATCTCCAAGTATAATCGAGGAAAAATGTCTCCTTGAGGATGGAGATTTACTGTTTGCTCGTTCAGGCTCAGTTGGAAAAACATATCTTTACAATAAAAATGATGGTTTTTGCCAATATGCTGGATATCTTATAAAATTTAAGCCCAATTCTGAAATTATCGATTCTAATTATCTACAGTATCTTACTAAAACTTCTTATTATTGGAATTGGATTAATTCGAAACAAAATGCAGTGACTATTAATAATATAAATGCTAAAAAATATGCAGAATTAAAAATCCCACTTCCACCACTCCAAACCCAAAAGAAAATCATTGTCATTCTTGAAAAAGCCGAGAGGCTCAAGGAGTGGAGAAAAGAAGCTGACGAGCTGACCGATGAGTTCTTGAAAAGCACGTTTTTGGAGATGTTTGGCGATCCTGTCACGAATCCAAATGAATGGAATGTAAAAAAACTAAACGATATTATATTGAATATTGAAGCTGGATGGAGTGTAAACGGAGAGCAAAGAAGACGCAAAGAAAATGAATTTGCTGTATTGAAAATAAGTGCAGTAACTTCAGGATTTTTCATACCAGATGAACATAAGGTAATCACCAATTGTGAAAATCTAAAAAAAATCATCACCCCTGAAAAAGGGGATCTTTTGTTTAGTCGAGCAAATACTCACGAGCTTGTCGGTGCAACTTGCATCGTTCGAGATAATTATCCATATTTACTATTGCCAGATAAATTATGGAAAATAAAACTCGATGAGCAAAAAAATAGTTCTGAATATCTAAAATTTATATTGAGTCATCCAGCAATAAGAGGAGAAATATCTAAACATGCTACTGGATCTAGTGGTTCAATGCTTAATATATCAATGAGCAAATTGAAATCAATACCTATTATTGTACCACCCATCGAACTCCAAAATAAATTCGCATCCATCGTCCAGCAAGTCGAACAAATGCGAGAACATCAGAGCCAATCAAAACATCACATTGATGATTTATTCAATGTCCTGATGCAAAAAGCATTCAAAGGGGAGTTGATGTGATATGGGACAAAATGACAACAAGATCATAGTATTTGAAGACAAAAAAATAAGACGAATATGGGATGATGATGAATGGTATTATTCTGTTGCGGATATTATTGATGTTTTGACAGAGAGTGTCAATGTCAGAGATTATTGGTATAGATTGAAAAAAAGGGAGCGGGAATCAAGTGGAATTGAGTTGTCGACATTTTGTCGACAACTGAAAATACAATCTTCAGATGGTAAATATTACAGTACTGACTGTGCAAATACGGAATCTCTTTTCAGGATAATACAGTCAATCCCATCCCAAAAAGCGGAACCATTCAAGAGATGGCTGGCAAAAGTTGGCTATGAAAGAATTCAGGAAATTGAAAATCCTGAGATTGCACAGGAAAGAATGAAAGAACTGTATGAGCAAAAAGGATATTCAAAAGACTGGATTGACAAACGTCTACGTGGAATTGCAATCAGGCAGGAGTTGACAGATGAATGGAAAGACAGGGGCGTGGATGAAAAAATTGAGTATGCGATACTCACAAATGAAATATCCAAAGCAACTTTTGGGAAAAACGTTGGTGAATATAAGCAGTTCAAAAAATTAAAACAAGAAAATTTGAGGGATCACATGACTGATCTGGAATTGATATTTTCAATGCTTGGCGAAAAAGTGACTACAGAGATAACTCAAAATGAAGATGCAAATGGATTTTTCGAGTGTAAAGGTGCTGCTAAAAGGGGTGGCAGAGTTGCAGGAAATGCACGAATTGATGCTGAAAAAGAAATCGGCAAACCAATTGTTTCCAAAGACAACTATTTGATTGAACCGGAAAAACAAAAGAAACTCAAAAAAGGAGATTAACATGCTAGACACCGAATTAAAATCTAAAATAAATCAGCTCTGGGACAAGTTCTGGAGTGGCGGTATATCCAACCCACTGCAAGCAATTGAACAGATGTCATATCTCCTATTCATGAAAAGGCTGGAAGATGAGGATATCGCACGAGAGCAGGATTCTCAATTGTCAGGAAAAAAATATAGATCAATCTTCGAGGGGAACGAGGAGTGCAAGTGGTCGAAGTGGTCAAATCTTCCTGCTGTTGATATTTTGAATCACGTAAGAGACGATGTTTTTCCATTCTTAAGAAAACTTGGCGGCGAAGATTCGCTTTATGCCACCTACATGACAGATGCAGTTTTCACAATACCAACACCATCCCTGCTTATTGAAGCCGTGAAGATCATAGACGGCATGCACATAAAAGAGCAGAACAGGGACACTAAAGGTGACATATACGAATACCTGTTATCAGAATTGAAAACCGCAGGCAAGAACGGACAATTCAGAACGCCCAGACATATTATCAAAATGATGGTCGAGTTAGTAAACCCGCAGATCGGGCAAGCAATCTGCGATCCTGCCTGTGGAACTGCCGGATTTCTGGTTGCTGCCTATGAACACATCTTGAAAAATAACACATCCTGCGATCTCATCAAAACAGATGAACAGGGGAATGAATACAATTTCAAGAGTGACAGGTTAAGCGAAAAACAATGGGAAATACTGAGAAACAGCACTCTCTGGGGTTTTGACATTGACCAGACAATGACAAGGATCTCACTCATGAACCTGATGATGCATGGCATCACCAATCCAAACATCAAACAGATAAACACGCTTTCAACAAGATACGATGAAGCAAACCACTATGACATAGTGTTAGCAAATCCGCCATTCAAAGGAAGCATAGACGCATCAGAGATAAGCGGAGAATTAAAAATCAGCACAAAGAAAACCGAGATCCTCTACCTTGAACTGATGTACAACATCCTTACAAGCGGCGGCAAGTGCGCCGTAATCGTGCCGGATGGTGTTCTGTTCGGCAATTCTAATGCCCACAAAAAGATTCGTACCAAATTGCTGGAAGAGTGCCGACTGGATGCAGTAATCTCAATGCCATCAGGGGTCTTCAAACCCTATGCAGGAGTGTCCACAGGGATACTGGTATTCACCAAAGGGGAACCAACCAAAAAGGTCTGGTTCTATGACATGACATCCGATGGTTACAGTCTGGACGACAAACGGACTTTCATAGATGGAAAAGGCGACATCACGGATATTGTGGATAAATTCAATAGAAGAGATGAACTCGATCTTAAAGATCGTAAAGCAAAGTGTTTCTTTGTTCCGTTTGACGAAATAAAAGGGAATGATTACGATCTGAGCATTTCGAAATATAAAGAAATCGAATATGAAGAGATCGATTATGAAAAGCCAGGATTGATCAAAGAGAAAATACTTGATCTGGAAAATAAAATAATTGCGACACTGGGAGAACTTGATATTTGAATAAACTGTTTATACTTTGATAATCCATATTTTGCCCCTACATTTTTACAAAAATATAGAATTTTGTCATTTTGTAGGGGTAACACCAACCGGAGTTAAAAGCAATTCAACATGAACTGATATCGGCATTATTCCAAAATTCAATTATTCCAATCAATATTGAACAAAATTTCACCGCAGAGCGCGCCGAGTACGCAGAGAAGGGGTGCATACAAATTAACAACTCTGCGCTCTCTGCGTCCTCTGCTGTTGATCTTTTTTCCATTCATTCCGACAATAACACCAACCGGAGTTAAAAGCAATTCAACATGAACTGATATCGGCATTATTCCAAAATTCAA
>JAUSPM010000024.1 GCA_030655675.1 Methanosarcinaceae archaeon
GTAACTATTCAGCCTATCCCAATTTAGCCTAAAATATTCACCTTATCCCATCAATTCCTGATAATATCAACTTATGCAATTGGGAAATATGGAACAAATGGCTTTTCATTGAATACATCTTTAATTGCATCAATGACAGAAATCGTATTCTTCTTCGCAGTAGATATGTATCCCCGAATACGGCAAAAAGAATCTGCCCCTTGTGTGCTTCGGAAAGTACCCGATATCTTTTGCTGCACCTTTGTCATTCTTACATCTCTCTCTGCCTGATTATTATCAAAGGGAACCTCAAAGTCATACATAAACCTGAGGATATCACCTTTGTATCCAATAAATCGGTCAAGTAGATTTTTAACCTTCGTTTGTTTCTTTCTTCCCCGTTTCTTTGGTTGTGTGTTTACAACCAGAGGGGGCTGATTTTCTTCCAGCCCCATTTTGGTAATATCATCATACATCACTTCGAAGTGTCTAATCTGCTTCACCCCTAAGCAATTAGATACATCTCGTGTTTCATCCACACATTTTTTAATATCGATAAGCAGATCATCCATCTTCTGTGGCCATTGCTGTTTATCATCTGAAACACCTGTCAATTCCCTCAAAAGATGTACATTACAAAGTGAATGCTTGCACCCATATTTATAATACGGTTTCCAGAAATCATGAACTGCAACACCATCATAATCTGGTAGCACATTCATATCATTCATAGCTTCAGATCCTCTTTTTTGGTGTGCAAAATAATAAGTCAGCTTATCTGTACTGGCAACATGAAGCCAGTTACGCACCCCATTTATCCTCGCTCCTGTTTCATCAAAATGTATTGCATGGGATTGTTTTAAGAGTTCTTTGATGTCATTTTCGAATCCTTCCAGTTTTCCAAAACATTCATTTTCTGCCCTGATTAGTGTTGCAGGACTTATCTCGCACCCACAAACATCAGATAATAACTCGCAACTGCGTTCATAAGGAATGAGCTGATAATCGTGTAAATAGACTGCGAGAGCTCTTATGTATGGACTATATTGCGTGGGTTGAGTTATTCCATCAGGAAATTCAGCTTTGTTGATTTGACCACAATTAGGACAAGATTTTATTTCAGCTCGATGTTCAATAGATTTGAGTGTGATGGAAGGTATGTCAAAAATCTGTCTTTTTTCATAATTGATAGTATACTCATTTTTGAGAGATATGCAACAATTGCTACATTGTTCCACATTATGGATTATCGTTTCATCAGGATTATCAACCATTCGTAATGTTGAACCAGTGTGTCCTTTTTGGCCACCTGCTTTCTTTCCACTTTTATTACGCCTACTTTTTACAGTAGGTTTCATTTTTGCATATGCGTCAGTTGAAGGGGGTTTACTGCTATTGCGACTGTTTTTGTTGAGTTGGTCCTCTAATAATTTGATGCGTTCTTCAAGTTTTGCAATTGTAGCAAACAGTTGCTCTATTAGGTTAACAACTGCATCTGGACCAGCTTCATAAACGGCAATAATTTCTTCACGTTCCATGTAAATCCCCTCAGATAAATGGAATAATTTGCTTATTATTAGATATTTAATTCATAAGAAGTCATTGCATATTATTTTTTCGATATTTTCGGATAAGGGGGTAATAATTGATGGCTGAATAGTTACTGTTTTTTTTAATAAAGACACCAATACAAATATGTATATTTGATACTATGAATCATAGATATATCATTATGTGAGAAATACAATGGAAAAAGATAAATTATACAAACTCAAGTCTGAAGCTGTTCAACTAAAACCGATAATCAATATCGGAAAGAACGGAATAACAGATGCTGTCGTGGAAGAACTAAAAAAACAGGTTAAAGCAAACCGTTTAGTTAAAGTGAAGATGCTAAAAAGTACAGGCGTGGATTCCAAAACCCTCGCACAACAACTTGCAGATGCCACCAAAACCACACTGATCGAGGTTCGAGGTAGTACTGTAGTGCTTTACAGATAAGAAGTGGATCATTTTTAAAAATGAAACATAACAACCTTCAAAACGTTTATAATACTCTTCTTAATGAATTTGGCCATCAGAACTGGTGGCCTGCTGATACCCCTTTTGAAGTGGTCATCGGTGCCATCCTTACACAGCAGACCAAATGGGCCAATGTTGAGCAAGCAATCGCAAATCTCAAGGAACACGGATTGCTGGAACCTGATACCCTCGCACAAGCAGATGTTGAATTGATCGAAGAACTTGTCCATTGCTGCGGTTTCTATCGACAAAAGGCATCCCGCCTGAATAATATTGCAAAATATTTTGCTGATATTGGTATTGAGAACGTGTTTAGTGCACCTACCGATAAACTAAGAGATGATATGCTATCCCTTAATGGTGTGGGAAATGAAACTGCAGACAGCATAGTGCTTTATGCTGCAAACAAACCAAAATTCGTGATCGATGCATACACCACCCGCATCATGGACTGTCTGGGAATTAATGGAAATTATATAAAGATGCAGGAACATTTTGAAAATGAATTACCAGTAAACGTTGACCTGTATAAAGAATACCACGCACTGATCGTTGAATTCGCAAAAACATACTGCGGAAAGAAACGCTGTGCGGAGTGTCTACTGATATCGGATGCTGCAAAAGTGTAAATTGGAAGTGTGAAAAAATGAACAAGGACACCTACATAAATATCTATAATTCACTTAACTCTTCAGAAGATATTGAACATGTTTCTCAGGATGTCTCCCAACCTGTTGGAGTGATCACAGCAATACTTAGTCAAAAGATTGTTTCAAATGTGAAAAAGACACACGGACGCATCAAGAGCAAAAGCGAAAGGCACCTTCTCGAATGGAATCGAGGAGACACCATCCTTAATATTGCAAACCGAAATGAAATCCCTGCCACACTAATGGCTTCCATGATATTGAAAGAGATGGGGCACTCGAAAAAATACATTAATGAGATGTTCAAAGATCCAAACAATATTCAGGAACAACGCCTTAAAGATGAGATCGTACAGGCACTCAACTCAGACTATTTCTTTTCCCCCCAGGCCCACCAGATACAAACTGAAAAAGGAAAAATGGGTGAAAATGTTATTGAAAAATGGCTGAATAACAACAATATTGAGTACCGAAACGAAAACGATCTTCGTGACAGTGGTGCAACCAGAACACCGGATTGTGTGCTCAATGAGCCCTTGAATATTGATGGCACGGAAGTGTCATGGATCGAAAGCAAAGCACTTTTTGGGGACGAAACCGAACATAAACACTATTCTAACAAGCAGTTCAAACACTACGAAGAAGAATACGGACAGGGAATGGTAGTTTACTGGTATGGTTATCTGGATTCACTCACTCTTGACGGACACTTAATCAAAAACTATGAGTTCTTTGACGAGAACTCAGATGATGTACAGACACTTTTGGATCTTGGCTGTTGCTAATATTTTCTTCTAAAAACTCACATTGCAGATATGCTCGATGTGTTCGTAATCGGATCTTTCTCAACCACAAATACATGATCTGCAGAATCGATCAATGATTCATCATGCGATACGATAAGTATCTGCCCCACACCGATATCACGCATCATATCTATCAGTTTTATCAACTGCTGGATGTGTCCGCGATCCAGAAAAACAGTCGGTTCATCCAATATCAATGGCGGCAAAGCCGCGCCCCGTGATGCACCACCAACACCAAGCGACAACAGGCGATATATTGCACACCGCAGCACCAGATTAAAGATCGCACGTTCGCCGCCGCTCAAGAGTTTTGGTTCAAGGGTCGTACCGTCCTTCTCATACACTGTGAGATTATATTCCGAATCAAGTTTAATATGAGAATAAGCATTATTTGAATACATGAACGAGAACATCTCATTGAGTGCCGCATCCAGCGCACCGATGTTTCGTGAACGAAGGTCTGCGCGTATGCGCATATACATGTTCTCAAGTGCCTCGGCATCCATGTATACGGCATGCAGGTAATCCGACTTGTTCTTCAATAACTTCAGGTTATTTTCAAGTGAAAACAGGCGACGGATCTCATTCTCCAGCCGACCAATGTCTTTTTGCACTTCACCTTTTTCGCGGGACAGACTCTCCATCTGAACCCCGATGTTCTTATGTGCGCTCTCAAACTGTTCACATTTTACTTTCAGGTCTTTAATGTCAATAGTGCCCATCTTTTTTTCGACTTCAACAAGACGTTCTTTGCGTTCGTTTATCTGGCTTTCAAACAGTCCGATCATTTTCTGGATATCAACGATCTTGCCATCGAGTTGCTTAACGTTATCTTGCAACTTGTCAATTTCTAAGATGTTCCCCTGTATATTTTTGGCAACACTTAGAGACTTTCCGGCTTTTGAATGCTCATCTTTTGCAACATTTTCCCTCTCTCTTAATTCTGCAATCTCTTTGCTAATTTCATCGATTGCCAGAACAAAAACCTCCCTGCGCCCCTCAAGTTCCCCTACCTTTTTCTCCTCCTCAGCAATCCTTGTGTTATAGTCAACAATTGATTTCTCTGAGGTTTCAACCTTGCTGCGAATAAGTTCCATATCTTTGATGCAATCGGCAATCACTTTCGCGTGTGCCTTCAACGACCTGACACGCCCAAGTTTTTCATCAATTTCAACTTGCTTTGACCTGACACCTGACAATTCATCATCGAACTTTAGTTTTTGTTCTTCATCGCCCGCAGTCGTCTCACCAATACTCGAACCTTTGAGATCCTGCCCACACGTCGGACACATCCCTTTTGCAAGAAGATCTTTGCTTTTTTCGATCCTTTTATTGAGTTCGGCAATCTCAGTCGATTTTTCACGTTCCCTGCCGTGCAACTTTTTCTGCTGATCGGTCAGCAGTTCCATCATATCATCAATATTATCCAGTTTTTCAATAGTGAATCCAAGTTTTCCGACCTCATCAACCGCTGCCTGTCGTTTGCCATCAAACTCCTTCAGTGAACCCTCAGATCTTTCAATTCCTTGCTGCATGGATGCTAGGTCATCATTGAGTTTTTTGATTGTTTTTTGAATTGCAGATAATTGATTGTCCTGATCCTTAACAGACTCTCTTTTTTGAGCCATGCTATTTTCAAGCAATTTTCGCTTGTTTTCAATAGCACTCACATTGTCACGCGTGCGTCGCTCATCAGCATCCATATCCTCAACAACAGTTTTGATATCACCGCCACCGCCACCATCTTCAAATTCAATCTCTTTTTTAAGTACGGAAGTCTCTTCTTTGATCTTCTGTGTCGTCTTATTTTTTAAAAGGATATCATTTCGGATTGATTCGATCTCTTTAAAAGCAGTAGTTTTCTTACCATTGAACTCTGTTATCTGAGAATTAATGGAATCCTTTGTAACTGAAAGTGCCGAATATTCTGAAATGGTAGTATTCAACTCATCCATCTTTGACTTTGCAGCATCCTTCTTTTTACCAAGAGCATCAATATTTGACTGAACGCGACCGGACATCTCCCTTGACTTGTTCAGTTTATCGTGTGGTTTTTCTATTTCGATCTTCTCGATATCGGTTAAGATATTCTTTACCTGCCACTCAACATCCCGCTTAATTCGCCCAACACCAACACGCGCGCTGCCGGCACGCTCGCGGTATTCCTCAAGCCTGCCAAGTTGCAGCAGGTCATCGATCATACGCTGGCGGTCTTTTGGTTTTGCGTTTATCAGCACATCGATCTCGCCCTGTCTGATATATACACAGTTCTTGTATGCTTCCTCATCCATATTGAGCAACTCACGCACAGCATCGTATGTTTGTGTCGCCTGATCGACCAGTATCTTTCCATCAACCTTGAGAACCGATCCAGAACTTGAAGCACTGCCTGTTTTGGGGTTGACCCGATATCCCTGCTCAACCACATACTCACGCCCGCCCTGTTCAAATTCGAGTGATATCGAAGCCTTTGTTTCACCTTTATGGATCATATCGGCAATAACAAAACCGGCAGGTAATGTGCTACTCCCAAAAAGACCGCTAAAGCAGGCTTCGAGCAGACTTGACTTGCCGCTTCCATTGACTCCCGACACAACGGTTACACCGCTGTCAAATGAAATATCAAGATTCTTGTAACTCCTGATATTCTCAACTTGCAGCCGTTTCAACCTCACAAGTAATCCCCCAAATTATACTGCTTAGGCACAGAAGTGGTCTTTTTGGTCCCGTACTTTGCTTTTTCTTCTGCAACCCCTTTGTCAGCATACTCGTTGTCAACCTTAACCACAACCTCAACTTCACCCTCACCCTCACCCTCAACCTCAACCTCAACCTCGTCTTCGGAAATGCCCTCATCTTCATTTTTCGAGTCACCCACATAGACCTCTATCGTCTCTTCACAAATTAATTCAGGGATCGACCCTACCACCATCGCCTCCGGCATTACGTCCCTCTTAATATGCGGCATCGGTTCTGTAAAATCCATGCCTTCGATCAGTTTACCAATACGCATTTCAGTTTCAGCGTCAAGTTTGCTTTTCCCGATCCGCATATCCCTTACGATCTCATCAATTACCAGACCCGCACTGGTGAGATCCATCTTCTTGATCTCCTCTTTTACTGCTTCATCAGGGTCTGAAAATGATACACTCACCAGTGTATTGCCATCAATCTCACCACCAACGCGCATATCCCTGATCCTTGGAACCAACGCGCCTTGTTTTAACAAAAACTCCTCGACCTCACTGAATGAGA
>JAUSPM010000025.1 GCA_030655675.1 Methanosarcinaceae archaeon
AGTGACTTCGGGAGACTGGCATGTGTATACGTGGAGGTCGGGTTGGTCGCGTGGTCGGAGGGGTTTCGTGGGGTGGGTTGAAAGACTTAATGCAGAAAAGAATGAAGGGGGTATCTGATGATTGAAATTCGTCCAGAAGGATATATAGATAGACTATGTTCGGATATAACACTGAATAGGCGGGATATGCGAAGTAAGTTCGGATATACAACGTTATACGCAATTCAAAAAATATTTTTCTTAATGTATAATGAAGATAGGCTTTCTAAAAGGAATAAATTTGATTTTTTATTTACAGAAAGAAAGTTTTATATAATGATTATAACTTTTAATTTATTAAAGGAGAAAATAATATGAAAAATACAACTAATGAGAGATTTTATGAAAAATACGCATGGATTATTTTTCTTGTCATAGGAGTTATGGTTATGGCAGGGGGAATTCCACATATGTTAGGCATCAATACAGATCCTGCTTTAGTTGAAAGTATTAGTGGACAATCAATAGATGACATTAAACTATCAAGTCCTAATTTTTTTAACTTATATAATTTTTATTTTAGTGGAGGAGGTTTGTCTGACATAGGGTTTGCTTTCTTTCTAATAATAATATCTTTGACTGCTTACAGAAAGGGACAAAAATGGTCTTGGTATGCATTATGGTTTGTTCCAGCTTTTTTTCTAGCTTGGATTTTCCTTAGCTTACCTCTTCCTAATGAATCACAATCTTCATTGTTGCCACCTTTAATAGTTCTTATTGTTTTAAGTCTTGTTGGATTGCTTCTACCTATAAAAAAGTTTTTTCCAAAACAGAAAAAACCAAATTTATAATTAATGAGGAAAGCCTATTTGATAATTGAGGATGAAAAATATTTTTTGAACTTCTCCGCTTCGCTTCGACCACGCTGCGCTTGAGCTTCACTTCGTTACGCTCAGGGCGTATAACAAGGGATAAAAGGTTCAGCCCTCGGCTCGGGCTTCACCCAAATTTTCTCCACTACGTTCCGAAAACTTCTTTTATCCCTGACGTTATCCAAAATTGGCAAACACAGAGGATATCAAACATGAACGCTGTTTGCCAACTCTGCGCTCCCTTCAGTCGCTTGCCCTTCGGGTCGGATAACGGGGATATGCGGTTCGCTGTGCTCACCCAAATTGCTCTGCAACTTCGCATTATCCGCCAAAACGTTATCGGAAATTGCGGGGCTTTTGCGAACATTTATTAACTTTAACACAATTAAATTATGACTATAAACTCAAAAACAAAAATTTTGTTTGGAATTCTAATTGTTGGACTTATCGCAATTAGCGGATGGTTCATCGCAAATTTAGGTGAAGATACTGACTCGTTTACATACGTAAATGATAAACTGAAGGATAAGATAGGGGAAGAAGTGACTTCTACTGGCACAGCAAGAATGCTCAAAGGTTACTATATTGAACACAGCTTTAAAGATTTAGATTGTTTGTTTATATAAGATACATCTCTCATAAAAACGTTTTCAAGTAATATTAACAAAAGAGTTACAGTAAAAGGAAAAGTTGAAAGAAAAGTTACTAATTACGGTGAATGTATGCCTGCAATGCAAATGTGCGGTAAACATTTAGAATACTGTATAAAAGTAGAAAATGTAGAAACAAAACAACCTTCAGAATATAAGGCAACAATTCGTGGAGAGTTTAGTTCAACAAAGGGATGTCTGGGTGTTGTAAATGGCACTCTATTAACTGATTTTGCGAATAGATGCGATGAAGCAGCCAAATATGAAGGCAAACTTGTTGAGGTGACTGGAATTATCTATGAACATAAGTGCAAACCAAATGAACAATGTTTTGGTGGACTTTATATGGATAATATCGAATCAATAAAAATTATAGAATAATAAAGCCCCGCAACTCTTCGCCTTTTCGTGGCTCGGTCTCGGCTTCACCGAGACTCCGATAACAGCGGATAAAAGGGAAATCAAAGATTTCCCCAAATTGCCTTCGCAACTTCTTTTATCCGCAATACGTTAGATGAAATTCAAAAATCCGCAAACCCTTTATATAACTGAGGATTAGTAATAAATACTATGTCTCAAAAACCAAAACACATTATGGAATTAATTCCTAAATTCAGAGAAATAGTTGAAAGACTCGAAACAATAAAAAGAGCTGTGGTTAAGCAAAACGGAATAAAATACACAAGTCAAGATGCAAGAATGGTTGCATTAGATTCTCTTCAAATATCAACTTCGGCAGTTGGGATGTGGATTCAATGTTGTAATTCTTTAGCAAATTTCCATACAAAAGAAGGGGTATTTAATGAAACAGGTTTCCTGAGATCTGTTGGAAGTGGCGTAAATAAAGAGCAAACAGAAAGGATAATGTTTAATCATCTTAGACTTGGTTTTATGACACTCACGCATTTTGAAATTGACAATTTGTTTCATAGCATTTTGAAACACTTAAATGCTTTACCGAGGAAAACTGGTTATTGGAATCTTACAGATGAAATTCTTGGTCAATGCTCAATTTCAAAAACAGGTACTGAAAAAAACATTTTAACAGCCTTTGCTAACCTCAGAAATTCATTACATGGAAATGGCGTTCATAGAACCAGCGATTTAGAACTTAAGATTGATCAAATAGAATTCAAATTTGTTAAGAATTTACGCGTAGAATGCGCTTCATGGGAACACATTGTCGTGCTTCTAAAAGCTAACGTAGATATATTGGAAAAAGTGCTACTATCAGACAAAATAATAAATATCAAGACTGAAATAAAGGATGATTTTGCATTTGGAGTATAATTGAATAACAGATTTTTGAACTCTCGCTGTTGCTCGCCCTTCGGGTCATCTAACACGGGATATTTGCAAGGGCTTCGCCACATCCCTAACGGGACGTCATATATCCCGAGCCCGTTATATGAAATGCTTGGGAGGCTAACTCAATGAAAGGAAATAAAATGAAAGCAATTGTATGCACAAAATACGGATCGCCGGAGGTTCTTCAGCTCAAAGAGGTGGAAAAACCTACTCCAAGAGACAATGAAGTACTGATTAGAGTCTATGCTACAACAGTTCACATAGGGGATACTAAGGTTCGGCGTTTAGAGCCTGGTTTAGGATCCGTCAGAGATTTCTTTTTCAAGCCCTTGATGCGAATCATGATGGGTTTCAAGGGTCCAAGAAAAAAAATACTTGGAGTGGAACTGGCCGGAGAAATTGAAGCGGTAGGCAAAGATGTTACGCTGTTTAAGATAGGCGATCCCGTTTTTGCATCCACTGAATTTGAATTTGGTGCGTATGCCCAGTATCGCTGTATGCCTGAAGATGGGATTCTTGCAATAAAACCAACCAATATGACCTACGAGGAAGCCGCCCCGGTTTCTAATGGAGGATTAACCGCCTTGCTTAATCTTAGAAAAGAAAATATTCAGAAGGGTCAAAAGGTTCTAATCTATGGAGCTTCCGGTAGTGTTGGTACTTTTGCAATACAGCTTGCCAAGCACTTTGGGGCAGAAGTTACAGGAGTATGCAGTACTGCGAATTTGGAAATGGTGAAATCTCTGGGAGCAGATAAGCTTATCGATTACACGCAAGAAGATTTTACACAAAGCAGTGATGCTTATGACGTTATTTTTGATGCGGTAGGCAAGATTGCATCTTCAAAACGTAAAAAATCCCTGACGAAGTCAGGAATCTATCTAAACGTTCTTGCTTTGTCAAGCAACTTTAAGTTAAAGGTTGAAGACCTGATCTTTCTCAAAGAACTTTGCGAGGCAGGAAAGCTAAGATCAGTAATAGACAAACGCTACCCTATGGAACAAATAGTAGAGGCTCATAGGTATGTAGACAAAGGACACAAAAAAGGGAATGTGGTAATAACTTTGGAACATAATAATAAAACATGACAAACTTGGAGATAAAAGACTTTGATAACCGCCTCCCAAGCACATCATACAACAGCGGCTATGCGGTTCGGGCGGAGTACCGCCCTCAACAAATATACGTCCACCCACATCTGTCTGCGCTTACACCAATGTCCGACCTCCAGCCCGCGGATGCCCCGCAATTCTATTGCGGGGTGGTGCGGACGGGGCTCCCCATTTATTCCATCATCGGCAGTTGTCCGGCCATATTTTAAAGTTCCTCCTGTAATCTACGGCCTTTATCAGTCAGGCGATATCGTTGATTTCCGCTGCGAGGTTTCTCTGGGATCGTCATTTCAAGGAATCCTGTTTCTATCGCAGGTTGCAGGTAGTCGCGACTGAAATGCATGCGATCCTTCAACAAAAGTGCATCCATCAATTCTGAGCGCGTCATTTCTCTTTCGACTGTAGCGATTAGCTTCTCAACTTGCGGGGTAACTTGCGGGGTAGTATAAATGTCATCAGTTTTAACCACATTTTCCTTTAACTTGACGATTAACTTGACGATTAACGGGTTTTACTTGATGATTACTTAACGATTAGACGTTCTCTTTGAAGAGTTTTGAGTTTGTTTTTGAAGTAATACCTTTTTTTCATCAAATGATTTCAGGAACACGCCGCCGCTTCGCGCCGGATGGTTGCTTTTTAAATCTAAACTGTTCGTTTCAATTCGCAGAGGTCGCTGACCAAATCCTTCAAGTGAACTACCCCCACCTGCCGCTATACGACGAGGAAGTAGTTTTTTGCTTCATTTCGGATAAAGTGTATACTAACCACCCCTCGAATCAAAATCTCGAAACGTTAATATGCATCAAAACACGTTCTAAATGATGAAAAACATATCCGCTGGAAAATGGGATGAAAAATTTAAGATTTTTTTAAAGAAATACTACTGGAATGAAATTCTTCAACTTGCAAATGAGTATCCTGACCAGCGAAGCTTATTAGTTGATTTTTCCGATCTTGAGATGTTTGACCGTGAACTTGCAGATGAATTACTTGAAAATCCGGATGACGTAATACCTTCTGCAAAGCAGGCACTCCAGCAGATCGATCTTCCGATTGATGCATTGCTTGATGATGCAACTGTTCAATTCATCAAAATCCCAAACAAAGTTCCAATCAGAGATATTCGAAGTGTACATCTTTTGAAATTCCTTGCGATCGAGGGAATGGTTCGAAAAGCCACGGATGTACGACCAAAGGTTTTAATCGCTGCGTATAAGTGTTTGAGATGTGAACATATCGTGTATATACCACAAGCAGGAAAGAAACTTTTTGAACCTTTTGAATGTGAAAATGAAACCTGTGGTAAAAAAGGCCCATTCGAGATGTTGGTTCGGGAATCCACACAAATTGATGCTCAAAGACTCCAGATCCAGGAATCACCTGAAAACCTCAAAGGCGGGACACAGCCACAGAGTCTTGATATGGATGTTGAAGGTGCTCTTGTGGGTCATGCAACGCCCGGTACAAGAGTGATTGTGAACGGAACACTGCGTTCAATTTTACGGATAACAAAAGAAGGCAAATCACCATTTTACGACATTTACCTCCAGGCAAACTCGATCGAGTACATTGATACCGAATTCAGTGAAATTGAGATCACACCCGAAGAGGAAGAGGAGATTCTCAAACTCAGCCGCGATCCACAAATTTACGATCATATCGTTAAATCAATAGCCCCATCGATCTATGGATACGAAGATATCAAGGAAGCACTTGCACTTCAATTATTTTCCGGAGTTCCAAAACATCTTCCTGATGGATCAAGAATACGTGGAGATATCCACATATTACTCGTAGGCGATCCGGGTATTGCAAAAAGCCAGTTGTTGCGATATATGGTGAAACTTGCACCGCGTGGTGTATTTGCATCAGGTAAGAGTGCATCTTCAAGTGGTTTAACCGCCACAGCAGTAAAAGATGATTTTGGAGATGGTAGGTGGACACTTGAAGCCGGCGCACTTGTTATGGCAGATATGGGAATTGCTGCTATCGATGAGATGGACAAAATGCGAACCGAGGATAAAAGTTCCCTTCACGAAGCAATGGAACAACAAACCATCAGTGTTGCAAAAGCCGGGATATTGGCTACTTTAAGATCACGATGTGCATTGCTTGGTGCTGCAAATCCTAAATACGGACGGTTTGACCGCTACGAGGGAATTGCACCGCAGATCAATATGGAGCCTGCACTCATGTCCAGATTCGATCTGATCTTTGTATTGATGGATATTCCTGATAAAGAGCGAGATCTAAAAATTGCCGAACATATCGTCAAAGCCCACCATGCAGGAGAAATGTCAGAACAAAGACTGCTGATCCCCGGTACAATGATCACAAAGGAAGATGTTGATTCAGAGATGCAGGTTGTTATGCCACATATCAATCCTGAGATCATGCGCAAATACATAGCATACGCCAAAAAGAATGTAGTTCCGGTACTTGAAGAAGATGCACGTAAACATTTGATCGATTTCTACATGAACTTGCGTGTAAAAGGTGAAGGAAAAGATGCTCCTGTACCTGTAACTGCACGACAGCTCGAAGCGCTGGTACGAATTTCAGAAGCAAGTGCACGTGTAAGACTTAGTAACGTTGCCACACTTGAAGATGCAAAACGAACAACAAAGATTACGCTTTCATGCTTAAAACAGGTTGGAATAGACCCTGACACAGGAGCTTTTGATGTTGATGTACTCACATCCGGTACAAGCAAGAGCCAACGTACCAAGATTAAGATCATGAAAGATATTATCCGTAATGTAGCAAGCCGGCATTCCGGTGGTAAAGCGCCGCTTGAAGAGGTTTATGTAGAAGCCGAAGCCGAGAAGATAGATCGGGAACATGCAGAGAGTTTGATCGACAAAATGAAGCGGACAGGTGATCTGTTGATGCCTGATCCGACACACGTAAGGATTATTTAGTGATTTTTCTTTTTTAGTGAAAATATTGTGGTTATATCGATATCAAGGAATTAATTTTATGAATTTTAAATCGAAAGTGTTTGTTTTAATAATCTTGATGATTATTGTATCGTTGTTTATTTTACCGGCATCTGCAGAAGCCAAGACAATCACTGTGGGTCATGGTGGATTGGCTGATTATGACAACTTCAAAGAAGCTGATTTTTGGGCAAACGATGGAGATACGATCGTTGTATTAAGTGGAACATATAATGAAAAAATAGAAATTCAAAGAAACGTCATATTAACTGCAAAATCTAAAAACCCGGAAGACACAATTCTCCAATCTACTGAAATTGATGGACCTACCATTCTGATATGGGCACATGCAAACAATGTTACCATTGAAGGATTCACAATACGTGGATATGTCGATGATTCCGGAAAACAGTCGTATACCGGAATATCCTTGACATCCGGTAGCAATATTGTTCGGAATAATATCATTGAAAACTATCGTTATGGTGGCATCTCTTTATCTACCGGTGGAAATACGATTTATGGGAATACGATTTCAAACACCGGAACCGGGATTGGATGTGGGGGATCAAGCCATAATCAAATTTATGATAATTTAATCATGAATAATCAGTATGGGATGAGATTTAGCGATACATCATACAGTACAATTAAATCAAATCGTTTTATTGATAACGAAAAATTTGATGTGATATTCAATGGCGGTAAAGGTAACTTGATCTACAACAATATATTTACCAATGTGAACAACGAGAATGCCGCTGAAAGAACAAATATTTGGAACGTGACCAAAAGAAAAGGTACAAACATAATCGGGGGAGATTCTCTTGGCGGAAATTACTGGGCAGGCCCAAACGAGACAGGTTTTAGTCAAACGTGTGAGGATATAAACTATGACGGTTTCGCAGATGAGAAATACAAACTTAATTTCATGTCGTCAGATTACCTTCCGCTTGTAGCACCGGACGAAGAGGATGTTTCATCCGTGTTATTGAAAAACGAAGACGAAAGCTCACTGAAAAATATGTTTGTCTCTCTGCTAAATACATTGAGTAAACTCTTTAGTTAAGTGAAAGTCAGTGACAACAGATTTCGGTGCACTTAGTGCACGGTATTGAAAGTGGAATGTAATAAAGCCGAGCATCCAAACTTTCATTCATTGTGAACCAATCTCTTCTACCGCTATGTAGCGAGGAAGGAGTCTTCGACTTCATTAAGATCAAATGGATTGGGTGTTTCTTACCGCAACTTCTCCATAGATGCTTAAATGGTTCAATTCACTTTACAATATTCAAAATGTCAATATAAGGTCACAACCTTATAACTAATTGTAATAAGGCTCTATCCTTATAATTATGCTAAAGTGGTATCTCCATGACAAACAATGAAATTTTTGCAGCTTTAATCGATGATCCGGTGTGATTATCCAGCAGGACGAAACATGCCCGAATTAACGCCTGTGAAGATGTTCGTTGGAACATCAGTGAATAGCAGAAGGAGGCTGCCGTCTTGTAGACGGGGGTAGTTCACATTATGTCGGGTGGCTTTTTGGAGTTTTGCTTGGGATCTTGTTGAAATGAATTTGTTTGATTTTTCATGCAATTGCAGGAACACGCCGCCGCTTCGCGCCGGATGGATGTTTTTAAATCTAAACTGTTCGTTTCAACCCCAACTCATAATATCGCTGCCAAAACCCCATTCGATAGACCGTTTTCAATATTGGATGTCGGAAGACATACACGACACCGGTTCAATTTTCAAGCAGCCAGTACCACAACGGCACGTAACGTAACACCTTTTCCTCAACAATTTCTTCGTGGAAAAAGTCTGAAGTTATGATCGTACCTTTTGAAAGGTTAAAATAGTTCAATCCTTCAACCAGACCCCTGACCTCACGGGACCTTGTTTCGGGATCTGAAACATCGAAACACACCTGAATCAACTCACTGGCTTCCAGACCATCCTTTATCACAAAATCCACCTCATAGCCTTTTGCATTTTGCCAGTAATACATTTCACGATTTGACCGCTTAAGCTGCAGGAATACCAGATTTTCATACATCTGTCCAAGATTGTCTGAAAAACGGAAAGAAACGGCATTGATCATGCCAGTGTCTACACAATACAATTTTTTGGGCTTATTGATCTGTTTTTTTATTGAATGATCATAATGTGAAACTGAGAATAGCAAGAACGCATCTTCCAGATATGACAGGTAATTGATAATGGCATCCGTACTAAGAGACGTATAATTTGCGAACAATCTCCGCAGTGAATTAAATGTATGGGGTTTTGCAATGTTTGATATGCAAAATATACTTAACTGCTTGAAAATCTGGGAATTGCGTATATTGAAACGGGAAATTATGTCCCGAAATATTATGTCGTCAAAATACGATTGAAGTAATTCCCTTTGCCCTAAATCCGGATAATATATGACTTCGGGAAACCCACCATTTTCCAAATATTCATTAAACATCTTTTTAACCGATGTCTTTTTTTTAGAATATTGCAGGGTTTCCAATTGGTACATTATCCCATGCTGATCCATGTATTCAGAGAAACTGAACGGAAACATTCGGGTCGTGATGTGCCTTCCGGTTAACAGAGAGGATATATCATGCGATAATAATGATGCATTGGAACCACTGACCACGATCTTGATATTTTCATGTTTGTCGTAAGTGCTCTTTGCCCATTTTTCCCAATCAGGCATGTTCTGGATCTCATCCAAAAACAAGTACAATTTATAATTATCAGAGTTTTCATGAAACTCGTTGAACGTTTCGATCAGTAACTGAAGTTCATCGCCATTTAATGGCTGAAGCCTGTCATCATCAAGATTAATGTATAATATATTTGATTTAGGTATGCCTGAGTCTAGCAGTTCAGATATCAATTGAAACATATAATAGGTCTTACCGCAGCGCCTTACACCTAATATATCCACAATGTGTGGACTGCTGAGGTTTATATCGCGCTGTCGTTTTTGAAATTGTGGCAGTTGTCGTTCCTGCCATTCAACAAAAACGTGTTTTAATTTGTTTTTTGTATCCATAAAAGGTCATATTGGCATCAGGATTAATAAACTTATCGTTTATAGATGATAAATTTATATGATTTTATCGAGTATATACGATAAACTCAATCGCTTATTCTGTTGTGAGCCACCCCTTCACTTGTCAATTGGACCAGAATTACAAGTGACTCATGAGAATGAATCGTTTCAATGTAAAGTATAAGGATGAAGATTAGGTCATATTTTCAAAAGAACAATATTTAAAATAGTTAATGTATGTTAACCATAAATCAATCAAAGAATGAGAAATACGCGATATATGATGATAGGACAATGATGAGCACAAAAAAAGAATCACCGACCGGTGTGAGTTTAGATACAAAACAGACTCAGGCCATCCAGAACCTTGATGGACCAATGCTCATTCTTGCATCCGCAGGCACAGGTAAAACCCGAACACTCATGGCAAAGGTCGCAGCATTACTTGACAGCTCTGTACCTACCAATGAGATAATGCTTGTTACATTCACCAACAAGGCAGCAAACGAAATGAAATCACGTCTCATTGCCATGGAATATGATATCCGTGATATGTGGGTCGGAACATTTCACAACATATGTAACCGCATCCTTCGGGATAATTATTCTAAGATTCCGGGGCTCAATTCAAAATACACGATCATTATGCCGGATGATTGCCTGAAAAATATCAAGCTTATCATCAAAAACATGGAACTCGAAGATGACGATCTAAAACCCAAGGATGCCTTAGAGATCATCTCATTTGCAAGAAATGCCATGCAATATGATCCTGCACATAAATTCCTTGATAACATCGAATATTCAATCGCTGATGTGATAGAATCTAAATTCCCAAAACATCAGGAATACATCAAGCTGATCCAGAAAATACATAGCGAGTATCATGCAATGAAACTTAGCAACAACGTCGTTGATTTCGATGATATGCTGGTATATGCACTATACATCTTATACACAAATGAAGCTGTTCGGCAAAAGTATGAACGGCAATTCGAATATATCCTCGTTGATGAATACCAAGACACAAATAATGTCCAGGCAGCATTGATAAGACAACTTCGAAAGAACAATTCAAATATAACCGTGGTTGGTGATGAAGCACAGGCAATATACGAATGGCGAGCTGCCACACCCGGACATATCCTTGGATTCCGGTACGCATTTGAAGGAACCAGGATTATAATCCTTACACAAAATTATCGTTCAACCCCACAAATAATCAATGCTGCAATCGCATCAATTAACCACAATACAATCCGACTTGAAGAAAAACAGATGAATGCGACTCTGGATGATGGCGAATTACCAACGGTTTCCATACATGCAAACATCTACGACGAACTTGAATCTATCGCCGATCAAATATATGCTCATATCAAAAACGGCACCACACCTAACAAGATAGCAGTACTTGCACGAACATTTCAAATGAATAGGGTGGGCATACACCATGTCCTCGGCAGGCGACTACTCTCATACGGGATACAGTATGTGGTATTTGGTGGAAATGACCTGTTTGATACAAAACATATGCGTGACTTCATTGCATTTTTAGAACTCACCTACAACCCCCAGAACATGATTGCATGGGAGCGTATTCTTGGTATACTGCCGGGAATTGGCCCAAAAACTGCAAAAACTATAATTTCACATCTTCAAAATGAGCCGGGCAAGCGCCTTATCGATATACCACTAAAAGGTGCAAAAACAAAAGAATCCATTCGATTGCTGGATAATGCATTGACCGAAGCCAAAACCCGTGCACAGCAACCGAATGCATCCATGATGGACTATCTTGAACCATTTTTGGAACTATATAAATTGTCCCCTTTAGCAAAAGAAGAAGATTACAAAATACGGGTAAAGGAACTCGAAGAGACCATGAAGGAACTAAACGATATGCCCATCGATGAGTTCTTACACGAGGTCCAGCTCAAAGGAATCAATAAGGCAAATAAAGCAAACGTACCTGATGACCATGTCACCATATCCACGATACATCAAGCCAAGGGTCTTGAATGGGATGTTGTCCACATAGCCGGTTGTAATGAGGATATCCTGCCACATTATCGGTCGATTATGGGCGAAAACGTGGTGGACGATTCAGTCGAACGTGAGAACAAAGACGAATCCGATATTATGATTGGAACCAATCCAATCGAAGAAGAACGCCGACTGTTCTACGTGGCTGTTACCCGGGCAAAGAAGATACTTAAACTTACAATGAGCGAAACGACTCCATGGGGTGAGCCATTATCCCCCAGCAGGTTTGTTCTGGAAGTCCATGAGACGGACCCGAATGCATTCAAATTCGATTCAAGTGATTTCTTCTCTATGTGATACATATCTGACTAATTGGTGACATAGCCCTCCGTCTGCAAACCTGCATCAAAATCCACTGATAGTTTAGATCCGGTCACCTAACGTTTATGTGACTTCAATTCATGAAACATCCGGTTTTTTTGAAACTGCCTGCGTCATCAGCAAGAAAAGCCATACCGGAATATAGGTAATATTGTCATCCTTTTTTAACAAGTCTTTAGTCACAACTATGCCTTCTGTCTTGAATGTTTCACAGAATTTAACCAGACCTTTGAGGTCATTTTTCTCAATATCGTTTGTGTACTTTACTTCAATGGGAATTGTTCTGTTATTTGAGGTAAATACTATGTCCACCTCATTTTTGGCTTTATCCTGCCAGTAGAATATTTTAGGGAACAACTCTTTCTTTTTCAGGGAAAGCACATGGGAAAAAACAAGGTTTTCCACGATCTTTGTTTTTTCGAGTTCATTTATTTCTTTTAAAACCAAAGAGTTACGAAGACCACAATCAATAAAAAATAGTTTCTTTTCCTTTCGTGTTGATATTACCTGTTTCTTTGAGTATATATAAGCAGTATAAACGATGAAGCATTCTTCAAGATAGGAAATGTAATTTTTAACAGTGTCCACTTTTATACTTAGAATTTCTGCAAATCCTGAATAGTTCATCCTCTGGGACATGAAATCCGAAAGCAGGTCTGTTAAATCGCTTAAGATCCTTGGCTCTTTAATGTCCTTTAGATCCAAAATATCCCTGTTGATTGTCAGCGTTTTATAAAGTTTTAAAACGTCGTATGCATTTTCCGTATCGTCCATATCAAAAACTTCAGGGAAACCGCCTTTGAGAATATAATCATCCAATTTTATGAGCAGATCCTGCTTTTTCAAAATCAAATTGTCATGTGCTTTTTTGATGTCATCGAAATTATGGATGTCTGCATCTACTTGCCTGCCGGTTATTTCCGAAAATGTTAATGGTAAGATCAAGTGAAAGCAAATCCGCCCAAGTAAACTTTCCCCGCTGCCTTTTAAGATTCGAAGCGACGAAGAACCCGAGACTATGAACTTTATCTTCAGCTCCATATCCTGCCAGTATTTGATGATATTCCCCCAATCATCAAGCTTGTGTATCTCATCGAGAAAGATATACACAGTGTCCGTCAAACTGTCTATGGGTTCCCTGACCATCATGCCGGAATACTCCATCAGCATTTCATCAAATCCATTTTGTAATGCCAGCCTGATCTTTGGATTATCAAAAGATATGAATAATATGTTTCGTTCATTCACACCGCTATTGAGTAAATGATTGATCATCCCATACATCAGGGTTGTTTTTCCGGCACGTCTTGGTCCCAACAAACATGTTATTTTATTGCTTGCAAGCTCCTGTATCAGAGATTCAAAATCCTGCCTGCCGATTGCACCCAGCCTGGATTCGTTGATATGTTTGGTCTTCCACCAGGCGTTCTGTATTATTATCTCTTCTAACATAATTCTGTTATAGGGGGTGTATTATATAACTATCTTTCCGTTATAGAGTAAAAGATTAAGGTATAATTCTCTGGTTGAACGCGAAAATGAAAATGAATCCGAGATTATGATTGGAACCAATCCGATCTTCACGCAATATCAGGAACATGCCGCCGCTTCGCGCCGGATGGATGTTTTTTGGATCTAAACTGTTCGTTTCAATTCAAGTCGTAAAGTTGCTGGCCAATCCCTTCGATAGACCATATTCAATATTGTATGCAGGAGGACGTACACAACACCGCTTTCAAAACTATAATGTAGTTAAAATGCATAAATACCTACATTGTAATGTAGTTAAAATGCATAAATACCTACATTGTAATGTAGTTATATTTAAGTTATCTTTATACACCAAACCTTGCATTTGCATTCAATCAGAATATTGAACCAATCCTGCCTTATATGCTTGAAAATATTGTAGCATCACATACCGATGCAAGGTTTTTTTATCGGAACAGTTTTGAGATCGATTTCATACTACCTGATGAACCACTCTCACCTGCCGCTATGCGGCAAGGAAGTGGCTTCCTGCTTCATTCATATAAATTCGAGTTACGGTACCAACACACGTCCAAATCATTAAATACTTGCCACACGATTATAATAATCATGTGGAAACAACTGCCTTTTGTTAATCGTGAAAAGGAACTTGCATTTTTAAGAAAGACATTCGATTCTGATCGTGCCGAGTTTATAGTGATCTATGGGAGAAGGCGGATCGGTAAAACCGAACTTATAAAAGAATCTATTAAAGACCGCAAAGCAGTGTATTTTTTTGTTGAGCAGGCATTAGAGGAAGAAAACCTGAACTCATTTAAAGAGATCATTGCAAAAACAGTGAATAATCCTTTGATTGCAAAAAGCAACCTCACATGGGAAGAGGTTTTCGAACAGATAGTAAATGAAGATAAATTGATCATTGTTTTGGATGAATTTCCGAATCTTATTCTGGAGAACAGAGCATTATTATCTAAATTCCAGAAAATATGGGATGGATCGTTAAAGAATACTACTATCAAACTTATTTTCTGTGGTTCATCGATCTCGATGATGGAAAATTATCTTCTGGATATTAAAAGTCCTCTATATGGCAGACGCACCGGTCAGGTATTTTTAGAACCGCTTAAAGCATCGCATATACTAAAATTTGGCACACTGTCATTTGAAGAGGCAGTCAGGGTATATGGCATAACAGATGGCATACCCGAATATATCAAAGAAGTTTGTTACCGGCTTGAGCATGGCGAAGATCTGGATGAGGTTTTTCAGCAGAACAAAACACTGTTTAATGAAGTAGAAATTTTGATCAAAAGTGAATTAAGAGATCCTACACGATATTTTAAGATATTGAAGGCTATTGCGTTTGGCAGCACAAAATTTGGAGAGATCGTGAATTCCACTGATTTTTCTGCACCCACATTATCGAAATACTTAAGCAATCTGGTAAATCTACATGTTGTTGAGGAATTATATCCGGTACTTAGTGACAAGGAGCGAAAAAGGAATCGCAAGTATGCTCTTTCTGACAATTATTTTAAATTTTATTTCAAATTCATTTATCCAAACAAATCCGAACTTATATCAACCGGAAAGATCGCAGATTTTGACATAGGCTACAATCAATATCTTGGAAAGATATTCGAAGATGTGTCCAGAGAATTTTTAGAAGACAATATCAAATCCCTGCCTTTTGAATTTACAAAGATCGGATGCTGGTGGCACAGGGATAAAGAGATCGATCTTGTGGCATTGAATGATAGTTCAAAGGAAATAATGTTTGTAGAATGTAAATGGAAAACACTTTCATTGACTGATTGCCGGCGGATACTTGGTAAACTCAATGAAAAATCAACATTCGTACAATGGAACACCGGTATACGCAAGGAATATTTCGGATTGATTGCAAAAAAGATCGAAGGCAAGGAACACCTACGGAATGAGGGATTTGTGGTGTACGACCTG